>JAADIB010000315.1 GCA_013151565.1 Chlorobiota bacterium | reverse complement strand
TTATGTCCAATAGTAAGTATTACTTGGTGCTTCAAATATTGGAGTAAATAGCGAGATGAATAATTAGAATTCGCTTTACCAGAATTTAAATAGGAATATTTTAAACTTATTCTGTTAAAAGGCTGATCAACAAATATATTCTGCATATCTGATGAAATGCTGAACTCAATGCCACTTGTATTGACAGATGAGAAATTCATTGCCTGCCAAGGTGAACCTTTGCTTTGTCTTACATAATCAATGAGATTTCGCCCTTCCCTTCTAAATACGGCGGATGAGAATTGCAAGTTCGTAGAAAAATAATTTATCCCGATTTCATAGTTCAATGTTTCTTCATATTTTAAGTCCGGATTTCCTTGAGTTATCGGATCGTTGTAGTAGAGTTCTGTATATGTAGGAATGCGAAACGCTTTACCAACATTGGCAAAGATATTTAAAGACTCCGATAATTTATATCCAACCTCTAAACCGGGCCATAGTTTCCATCCGATCGTTGAATAATCATAGATAAATCCGCTAAGTGAAATAATGAAATTCGAGATCCTATTAAATTGATGTTCAAAAAATATTCCTTTTCTGCTGCGGTTATGAATTCCCAAATTGTTGCTTTCTATTTCATCATAAACGAATTCCCCGCCAAGAGAAGTTTTACCAAGCGATGATGAAAAATAAAAGTCGAGTTCACCACCGTAAATATTGGTCATGTGATTGTTTTTGTAAAATTCGGGATTAGTTTTATCCAGCACAAATTCATCCTTATTATTTCTCCAATATGCTTTTGCAGAATAGTTCAGATCATCATTCCCAAATTCTGCCGACAGCTTCGTAAAAGTTGTTTGAGTATGCTCAGCTTGTAATGGAAAACGAGTTGTATAAAAACTGTTCGCTCCAAAGTCTTTATCGGTATACCCGATGAACAGATCAAATACAGAATTTTGTGATGCGTACTGTCCACCGTATGAAATATTTGTGATATTATATTCAGTGTTTTCACGATACCCGTCAGATCTGCTTTTTTCAAGAGTAACATTATTACTTAAATTGTCAAAGTTATAACTTCCGAATACCGAACCGGAAAGGAGTCCGTATCCCCCGCCCTCGAAATTAGCCGCAAGACTATTTAACTTATTTCTTTTGGTCTTGAAATTCACAATTCCGTTAAATGCATTTGCCCCGTGAATACTGGAGGAACCGCCTTTTACGATTTCAATCCTCTCTAAATTATTAAACGAGATTGGTAAGTTGAGATTATGATGACCTGTCTGCGGATCAACGATCTTTATTCCGTCGAGCATTATCAAAGTCTGTTCAAAACTGCCTCCTCTTATTCCAATATCTGCTTGAACTCCGTTTGTCCCCCGCTGATTCAATTCAACCGAACCTGAATAATTCAAATAATCTTGAGGAGCGTTAACAGGAGAAACTGAGATCTCTGATGTATCAATCAGTTCAATACTTCTATTAACGTCGGAATACAAAACCGGCTGATGCAATGATTCAACAACCACATCTTTCAATTTATGCTTGAGTGAATCTTGTGTTTGGCTATGTAATATTGTAATAGACAAAAGTAAAATAAATAATGTTTCTTTCATGTATAAGTGTTTTTTCTTGATCTTAATCCTAATCTTACTCTTGATTCTTTTAGCATTAGATTAAGATTAAAGATCAAGATTATGATTAAGAGATAAAAGTAAGGTTAAGGATTAATTCAGATGGATAAATTAAGAAATACAATCATGAGCAGAAGAATGATGATTCCCCTGCCGAGCCGATTGTAGTAGATCAAAGAACCGGGTTAATAATCTGGCATTACGGAATGTTCCATGATGCCAAATTGTTTTCAAAATTTAAGATTACAAATTAATTATATCATTATAGATGATAAACGCCATCAAAAGTAATAGTATTATAAAACCGACATTTTGTATTGCCATTTTGATCTTAATTGGAATCTCTTTGCGCATTATTCCCTCGATAAGAATAATAACAAAGTGACCGCCATCCAAAACCGGGAAAGGTAGTATATTTAATATCGCTAAACTTAAACTCAACACAGCTAGAAATTTGAGATAAGCTACAAGTCCCATATCAGCAGACTCCGCAGACATCTGAGCAATTTTTATAGGTCCTCCAAAAGCTTGCCCAACTTCCAATTTACCGGCAAAAACTCTTTCCATAAAGACGTATGTTAATTCAACATAATTTACAACATCTGAAATACCTTGTGATAATGAAGCAGGTAAGCTGTATGTTTTATACTCTGAAGGTCCCATGTAAGCGTTTTGCAGTCCTATTCCAATTCTACCGTCAATGCTTGGCGTAACTGCAGTGACAACAGTATCTTTACCTCGCAGTAATACCATCGATAATTCATGATCGGGATTTGAAGATATAACATCAATAACATCTGCGGTTGAATTGATCGGTTTATCTGCTATCCTAATTATCATATCTTTTTTCTCGATACCTGCATCTTCAGCTGGAGAATCTTTTATGACATCCGTAATAACCGGGGCAACTTCACCAATCGGTAAAAAGAAAGCCTGCTGGGCTGCTTTATTCAACGAATCCTGCGGTATAGTCAAAGATACTTGCTGACCGTCTCTTATTACATCAATTTTTTTAACAGATTCATCTTTGCTGAGAATCAAATTAGTATAAACTGATTCCCAATCATTAACTGGTGTATTGTTAATTGATAATATCTTATCGCCTGTTCTAAACCCAACATCATAAGCAAAACTTTTCGCTTGGATATCTCCAACCTTTGTCGTTTTGATTATCTCTTTTCCTTGGAAATAATTAACCCCGGTAAAAACAGCAATAGTGAGAAACAAGTTCATCAATACGCCGGCAGTGATAACGAACAACTTTTGATAAGTCGGCTTTGCCCTGAATTCATACGGTTTCGGCTCTTCATCTTTAAAGCTGGTATCAAAACTTTCGTCAACCATTCCTGAAATCTTTACATAACCGCCGAGCGGAAGCATGGAGAGTCTGTAATCAGTATGTCCTTGCATGTCAAGATCTTTAGGAAGATCACCAGTAGTAAAACCGTTTACCTTATTCCATCCGAATAATCTTTTACCAAACCCAATTGCAAATACATCGGTTCTCATTTTGCAGATACGGGCAGCAAGGAAATGTCCAAACTCGTGAACGAATACCAGTATCCCAATTGTCAAAATAAAATAAATTATATAATCCATTAAAACTAAATCCTTATTAATCTTTTAAATATTTTCTCGTTAAACTATCACACTCTATGATTGTTTCAACGCTCGGTTTTTGAGCGCTATCTATTCCATTCAATGCTTTTTTAATCAGATCAGGAATTTCTAAAAAGGAAATTTTGTTATTAAGAAATCTTTCGACGGCAACTTCGTTAGCCGCATTCAAAATGCAGGGTGCTGTCCCCCCTTCCTCCAAAACATCAAAAGCTAATTTTATACATTCAAACTTACTAAAATCAGGCTTAAAAAATGATAATTCCGTAATGTCGGTTAAACTGGTCGAAGTAAAATCATTCTGCAGCCTATCGGGGAATGATAGCGCATATTGTATCGGCAGTCTCATATCCGGCTGACTCATCTGCGCTTTAATCGACCCGTCGATAAACTCAACCATCGAATGAATGATTGACTGCGGATGAATGATAACATCGATTTTATCTGCTGGAAGGTTGAACAGCCAGTGCGCTTCAATCATCTCAAGCCCTTTATTCATCATACTTGCAGAGTCGATTGTTACTTTGTTCCCCATATTCCAGTTAGGATGATCAAGCGCTTCGGAAACCGATACATTGCTTAGTTCTTCTCTTGTCCTCTTAAAAAACGGACCGCCTGAAGCAGTAAGAAGCAGCTTTTTAACTTCCTTATGTTTTTCGCCTACCAAACATTGAAAAATAGCGCTGTGTTCCGAATCAACCGGAATAATCTCAGATTTGAATTTTGCGGAAAGTTCTGTAATTATTTCACCCGCTACAACTAACGTTTCCTTATTAGCCAGTGCAATTCTTTTTCCCCTCTTTATTCCCTCAATAGTCGGCTGTAATCCTGAAAAACCAACGAGCGCCGAAAGTAGAATATCATAATCGGCATTTTTCGTAGCTTCAATTAAACCATCTTCACCAATCAATAATTCTATATTACGCGGAATTCTTTCACGAACATCATCAGCAACTTTTTCATTACGGATCACAACCACCTTCGGATTGAATTCTTTTATCTGCTCTTCTAAAAGATCACTATTCTTGTTTATTGTTATTCCCTCAACCTCAAATTTTTCAGGATGGAGACGAATAACATCGAGGGTGTTTACACCAATTGAGCCGGTTGACCCGAGGATGAATACTTTTTTCTTTTCTGTCATTAACTACTTATCATTTCAATTTACCATGCGAAATTACTGATTTATTAGATGAAAAGAAAAAGAAGGTTTTATCAGATATTTTGATTTTTGCAGTTTATAAGTAATAACTTTTGCTATAATGGAGATTGTGACTATCCAGACAAGAAGAAAAACAACTTATCTTCTTCACTCCGAAAACAAATCTATTTTAATTAATTAGTCTATCAAAGATTTCTTTAACAGACAAGATTTCATTGATTTTTCCAACGCCCACTCCAGCTTCAAGAATTCCTTCATCCAGATTACCTTCAAAGATACCTTTCCTTTCACGTTTTTCCCCGAGTAGTTTTTTTAATTCTGCTGCTGCTGCACTTTTACTTTCCAACTCCAAAACTTTCTCAACAAAAGGATTTTTAATTGCGCGAGTCAAGCCTACTTTTTTCAGAATTAATTTTGTGTCGTCAGCGCCCGCGTTAACAATGGCTTGCTTATAATTGATATGTGCAGAAGATTCTTTAGCAGCAGCAAAGAGAGTACCGATCTGTACTCCTTCCGCCCCGTGTTGTAAAGCAATTTCAATTCCTTTCTTATCAGCAATTCCACCAGCTGCAATTATTGGTATGGATAGATTACTTTTTAATTGATCAAGTAATTCAAGCATCGGCAATTGATCAAGTCCATTATGACCGCCTGCTTCAACTCCTTCACCGACAACGGCATCGCAGCCGACTGCTTCCGATTTTAATCCCTGCTTTAAATTGAAACAACATGAACGACAATAATATTATTCTCTTTCAGAATTTCAATATACTTTGCAGGATTTCCGGCAGAAGTGAAAACAATTTTCACATTTTCTTCGGTCACAACTTTTATTAAGTCTTCGGAATCTTGACGTAACAATGGAACATTAACACCAAAAGGTTTAGTTGTGCCAACTCTACACTTTTGAATATGCTCCCTAAGCAAGTCCGGTTTCATTGACCCTGAGCCAATTAATCCAAGTCCTCCGCAATTAGAAACGGCAGAAGCAAGCTTCCATCCCGACACCCAAACCATTCCACCCTGAATTATCGGGTATTTAATTTTAAAAATATTTGTAACGCGATTTTGAATGTTTTTAAGTTCCATATTTTTTACATTTTCATTTAATTGGAATAGGCAATGATATTTTTTAAATTACACCTTAATTTAAAAATAATTAGGTAAATATGAGAGCAATTATTCCTGTTGCCGGTTTTGGAACAAGGTTAAAACCGCATACGCTAACACACCCTAAAGTGCTGTTAAATGTTGGAGGGAAACCGATAGTAGCGCACATAATTGATAAACTTATAGAAGAAAATATTACTGAAGCAACTTTTATAGTTGGATATCTCGGTGAACGCATCGAAGATTATATTTCAAAAACATATCCTAACTTGAAAGCAGAATATGTTGAACAAAAGGAATTGCTCGGTCTTGGTCATGCTATATACCAGGCAGCGCCGACCTTTAATGATGATGAAATACTTATAATCTTAGGAGATACGGTTTTTGATGTTGATCTATCCCAAATATCAAAGTTAGAAACATCATCATTAGGAGTTAAAGAAATTAAAGATCCGCGCAGATTTGGTGTCGCCGAACTTGAAGATGGCTTGATTACCAAGCTGATTGAGAAACCGGAAAATCCGACAACAAATCTTGCTTTGGTCGGACTTTATTATATCAAGAATTCAAACTTATTAACCAAGTCAATTGAAGAATTGATGGAAAAGAATATAAAGACAAAAAATGAATATCAATTGACTGATGCACTTCAACTAATGATAGAAAAAGGTGAAAAATTCATGACGTTCCCTGTTGAAGGTTGGTATGACTGCGGAAAACCGGAAACGCTACTTTCAACGAATAGATTCATTCTCTCAAAAAATGGAGAGCCGAAAAAGATTGAGTCTGTTGTAATCAACGAACCGGTCTATATTGCACCAACTGCAAAAATCAAAAATTCCGTGATCGGTCCTTATGCAACAATAAGCGATAATTGTGAAGTCACAGACTCAATAATAAAAAATTCAATTATAAATAAAAACAGTAAAGTTGAAAGAATAATACTCGCTGACTCCATAATCGGAGCAGATGCACGAGTGCAGGGAAGTCATCATAAAATGAATGTTGGTGATTCTTTGGAACTGGAAATTAATTAACGATTAAATATAGAGGATTAAATGGCTTATTATTTTACTTCAGAATCAGTTTCTGAAGGTCATCCTGATAAGATTTGTGACGCTATTTCTGATGGCGTATTAGATGCAATTTTTGAACAAGACCCAAACGCACGCGTTGCTTGTGAAACTTTCGTAACTACAGGATTGGTTGTTGTTGGCGGAGAGGTTACAACAAAAGCTTATGTTGACATTGAGAAAATTGTAAGAAAGACAATTAGAGAAATTGGTTATACAAAAGCGGAATATAAATTTGATTCCGAATCTTGCGGTGTGCTTAATGCAATTCATGCACAATCACCTGATATTGCAATGGGGGTTGATACCGGCGGCGCCGGTGATCAAGGTATAATGTTCGGATATGCGTGTAACCAAACTCCCGAACTGATGCCTATGCCTATTGTTTATGCTCATAAGCTTGTAAAACGTCTTTCGGATATCAGGAAGAAAAATGCTAAGCTGATGCCCTATTTACGACCGGATGCAAAATCGCAAGTCACAATTGAATATGATGACAACAACAAACCAATTCGAGTTGATGCGGTTGTGATCTCTACTCAGCATGATGCAAAGGTAAGACAAAGTAAAATTAAAAAGGATGTTATCGAACATGTAATAAAGAAAGTAATTCCGGCTAGATATTTAGATAAGAAAACAAAGTATTTTGTTAATCCAACCGGGAGATTTGAAATAGGCGGACCGCACGGGGACAGCGGTGTTACCGGAAGAAAGATAATTGTTGATACATACGGTGGCTGGGCACCTCACGGCGGCGGGGCATTTTCCGGGAAAGATCCGTCCAAGGTTGATAGAAGCGCGACTTATGCCGCTCGTCATATTGCTAAAAATGTTGTTGCAGCAAAACTTGCTAAAGAATGCTTGGTTCAAGTAGCATACGCAATTGGTGTCGCTGAACCGGTTTCTGTATTTGTTGACACAAAAGGAACCGGAGTAATTTCTGATGATGCGATTTCAGAGATGATTCAGAAAGAAGTTGACTTAACTCCTAAGGGAATAATTAAACGACTTGATTTGAAAAAGCCGATTTACAGAGCTACTTCAAGTTATGGTCACTTTGGCAGAAACAATTTTTCTTGGGAAAAATTAGATCTAGTTGATACGTTTAAAAAATATAAATAGTTGTTATTGAGTATCATTATAGAAAGTAATAAAAATGAGTTTGTCATTCCGGCAATTTTTTAGCCGGGATCTATTAAATAATATGAGATTCCCAATAACAGCATTTGGGAATGACAGTGATCTAAAATTTTATTAATAGAAAGGAATAGAAAAGATGAGTGAAGATATGAATTATAAAGTAGCTGATATAAATTTAGCTAGTTGGGGAAGAAAGGAAATAGTTCTGGCAGAAAAAGAGATGCCCGGACTTATGGCGCTACGTGAAAAATATGGTGAGGAAAAACCTCTGAAGGGTGCAAAGATTATGGGTTCTCTTCACATGACAATTCAAACGGCAGTACTGATTGAAACACTTAAAGAACTTGGCGCTGATGTTCGCTGGGCGAGCTGTAATATTTATTCTACACAAGATCATGCAGCCGCGGCAATTGCTGAAACCGGAGTTCCGGTATTTGCATGGAAAGGTGAAACTTTAGAAGAATATTGGTGGTGTACTGATATGGCGCTTACCTGGTCGGACGGCAGCGGACCCGATGTTATTGTTGACGACGGCGGTGATGCTACAATGATGGTTCACAAAGGCGTTGAGGCATTAAAGAATCCTGCAATCTTGGATGCAGAATATAGTGCAGAGGATGAAGTTGAATTATTCAAAAGATTGAAGATCGATTACGAAGCAAATCCGAATAAATGGGCAGATATGGCTAAACATATACGCGGAGTTTCAGAGGAAACAACAACCGGTGTGCATCGTTTATATCAAATGATGGAAGCCGGAGAATTATTGTTTCCTGCAATTAATGTAAACGACTCTGTTACAAAATCTAAATTCGATAACCTTTACGGATGTAGAGAATCTTTGGTTGATGGCATTAAACGTGGAACAGATATTATGGTTGCCGGAAAGAATGCAGTTATTTGCGGATACGGTGATGTTGGTAAAGGTTCCGCAAAATCGTTGTTAGGATTAGGAGCAAGAATTCACGTTACTGAAATTGATCCTATTTGCGCACTCCAAGCAGCAATGGAAGGGTTTGCTGTTAAAACAATTGAAGAGTTTTTAGAAATTGGAGATATTTTTGTAACAACAACCGGAAACAAAGATATTATTACAATTGACCATATGATTAAAATGAAAGATGGTGCAATCGTCAGTAATATCGGGCATTTTGATAACGAAATTCAAGTTGAGCAATTAAAAAATTATCCCGGAATTGAGCATATAAATATTAAACCTCAAGTTGACCAATACAAATTCCCGGACGGACATTCAATAATTCTTTTATCAGAAGGACGTTTGGTAAATCTTGGAAATGCTACCGGGCATCCATCATTTGTAATGAGTAACTCATTTACAAATCAAACTCTTGCTCAAATTGAGTTGTGGACCAAAGAATACAAAACAGATGTTTACAGATTGCCAAAATATTTGGATGAAGAAGTTGCTCGTCTACACTTAGAAAAAATAGGTGTAAAATTAACAAAACTCTCACAAGAACAAGCCGATTACATCGGCGTCCCGGTTGAAGGTCCATACAAACCTGAGCATTATAGGTATTAAAATAGGTATTAAAATCTTAAACCTCCGATGAGTAATATCATCGGAGGTTTTAACAACTAAAATTTAAAGGAGATTATTATGGAAGCTACTCTTGCAACCGGCGGAACTAAAGAGATAATTAAAAGTTCCATCTTTGACATTTTAGCTGTAACATTGATATATTTTATCCCGACCATTTCACATCTCTTTGCATTACCTATTTATTTTATAGAACCAATGCGTTTAGTGGTGATCTTAGCGCTTGTGCATACGTCGAATAAGAATGCATATATTCTCGCTGCAACTTTACCAATTTTCTCTTTTCTGGTATCAGCGCATCCGGTTTTCCCGAAAGTACTGTTAATTACAAGTGAATTGCTTTTTAATGTTTGGCTTTTCTTTTATCTCACTGAAAAATTTAAAAACAGATTTGCTTCGATGGTTTTAAGTATTACTATCAGCAAAATTGCTTATTATATTGTAAAGTTCGGCTTAATAAGCTTTTTAATATTGGAAGGCAGTTTAACTTCTACGCCTATTATAATTCAAATTATTACAACTCTCATTTTCAGTGGTTATGTTTTTATATTAAGAGATAAGTTTAGTGCAGGGGTTTGAGTAATGAAAACACTAGATACTTTTCTACCTGAATATAATAGATAATCTTCGTTTACTTAATATTTCTTATATTGTTATAATAAAATTGTTATTGTTTATTCCATAGTTTTAATATTCATAAAA
>JAADIB010000323.1 GCA_013151565.1 Chlorobiota bacterium | reverse complement strand
CCATGTCCTTCCACAAATCCAATTGTTTCCCAATCATGTTCCTCCTCATTCAGTTCTTCACTATCATCTTCTTTTTTCGTCTTCACTGTTTTAGTAGATACTGAGCGTTCAATTTCAAAACCGTAATTATTCACTTCCGTAGCAGTTTCCCAATTAAGGGAAATAGTACTTTCATCTTTTTGTGCAATTGAAAATGATGTTAATTCAACAGGAAGTGGTGAGGTATCTAATGTGTTAAAAGTTCCTTGTGTCACTTGATTGGTTTCGTCGTCTAGGTATATTACCGTTGGATTATAAACTTCAGACGGATTCATATTACGCCAAGTTAACTGAGTACTTACGACTGTACTTAAAATTGTAAATCGTATTGTAACGATATCTGTCCATGTAGTTGCTACTGCGGTACCATACCCCGGAAAACCAAGCTCAATATTTGCTGAAGCAATTCCTGGTTTAGGTTCTGTGATAGTAATTTCAAAATAGATTGGAGGATTGTTGAAATTATGTGATATTAACAGTATGGGGTTTGCTAAGTCAGTGTTATTGAAATTAAATTTCAAATTGGAAGAACCCAAGTTTAAATGATGGACTTCCTTGGATTTGCAATTTAACATCATAATTGGTCCCATCATTCAGAACTTCTACAAATCTTAAGTCAGCTGTTTGAGCTAATGAAGTTATATAAAAAAGAAATATATAAATTATTACAAATATGTTTTTCATTGTATTACTCCTAAGAAATAAATCTACTGTTTATGGTAATTGTGATGATTTGCCGTTGTTAATACGCCAAAAATCATTTTTATCAACTGCATCTAAGTTTGCATCAAGGTTAAAGTCGGAATATTTGCTGTAGCTATAAGGAGTTCCGTTCTCGATACGCCAGAAGTCATTTTTATCAACTGCATCAACAACTCCATCCGAATTTGCATCGCCGGCGATCATTCCCCAAACTCCGGCAGTAACTTCAAGTGCGCCGGCACTGCCGCCGTAAAATTGTGTGTTTCCTGTTGTAAAATCATAATTGGTGGGAGCTACTGCCCAAGTTAAACCGGTTTGTATTGCAGAAGTCATCACACCAAGGTGATTTCTGTGTTTAATAACCACAAAATAATCACCCGGTTTTGATTTAATTCCAACACCATTTGTGCCATCGTCCGCAATTAAATTTCCATCCGACTTTATAAAAACTGAGCGAGATTCAATTGCAGTTCCTGACGCTGTTTCTCTAACTTGAACAAGAACCCAATCAACTGCGTTTGTCGGAATAGCGGAAACTGTTCTAGTATCTTCCGAGTATGGAGATGTGAGAGGAATATTTGCATTTATTGTTGTATTCATATTACTATTTGCAGCATTATACGGACCTTCGAGATAAATTTTAGATGTAATTCCAGTGCCTTCCGAGAATACTAAGTCTGATGCTCCGGTAGGAATATTCACAGACGCAGCAGTTATTGATGAACCGATAGAGCCATCACCGTAACCCTGCCAGCCAGTTTGGTATAAATAGGCAAAGTATGGACCTCCATTTCCGCCGGTTTCATCATTTGTACCGGCGGTAACGGTCGAAACTGTTATATCAGCCGTTAAAACGCCAGCGCTCGTATTATTGAACTCATAATATCTTTTGAAGTTTTGTCCTTCTCCATTGCCTTTTGCATACATTGACCCGGTAGTTCTTTTTATTGTTCCGGTAAATCCATTTGTAAAGGTTAAACCTGCAAAACTAGTAGAGCCAGAAAGTGGAGAAGACTCAACAACGCCTTTTAGGTATCCTGTTCCGGTTTCAATAACATTGGAAGCACCCGATATGTACACTCCGCCGGTTGTTTCAACTTGAATACCATTTCCAACTTCCAGGCTTAACTGTGCGTTGATGAATGTGAATGATGCTAATGTTGTGAGTAGTGTAAAATGTATAATTTTCATTTCCTACCTATCAATTAAACTTTATAAAATATTTTATTTTACAACTGTTTTTTTACTGTTTTGCAAAAGAGATGTTTAATATCTCACTTAATAAGATTTATTGTCTTATTCATAAGATAGTCTAATCTTTTACAGTTATCAACTACCTATATGGGTAGTATTTTAGAGTAAGTTAAGTTTTAAATAAGTCAGCACAACTACACGTTTGGGTAGCTGAGAAGCAAGATAAAATGAACCCTTGAATATCTGTATTAATAAGGATTTTATACTTGAACAGATTTTCTCTCGTTATATAAATAATCTTTCAATATTCTTTACTTAATGCTAACTTTTACTTCCGGACGTTCCTTTACAATTTTGTTTAATGCAGCTTTGATAATATTTATTTCGCTTCTTAAACTTTTATTTTCATTTACCACTGCTTTTAGATTATTATTTTCTTCTTCCAATTTTTTGATTCTTAATTCTTGCTCCTTAATATTTTTTTGCTGTTCTTTCACTGCTTCTACAAGCAGAGCCGTTATTGGCGCATATTGCATTGAGTAATGATCGCCTGAGTCATCAACTACTTCAGGAATTACTTTAATTGCTTCTTGTGCTATAAATCCCATTTTAGTACCTTCACTTCGGTGTTCGGTATTTTTCCATTGGTAATTTACACCGCGTAGTTTTTTTATTTTCTCTAAAGCGTTAGATATTGTAGAAATATTTTTTTTCAATCTTCTATCACTATCGTTAAACCAAGCAGTCGTTCCACCAGCTTGACCATTACTAAAAAAAGTTCTGCCATTGCTATTTGATGCACCGTTTCCATTAATAACAATTTTACGCGTACTAAAATTTCCCCAGATAAGTGGTGTAGATGTACTAGAATTAGCTATATACAATTTATTGCTACCTGTTTCATTATAACCGGCTTGAAAACCAATTGCTACATTACCAATTCCGGAAATGTTAGAAAAAAGTGTTTGATAACCAAAAGCTGAATTATTATTGGCTTTGTTAGGAAGAATATCGCTTCCTCTTAAACTTTGATAACCTACACTTGTATTATAATTAATAGGTGGTGGCGAATAATCTATATTAAATATATACTGTTGTGATTGATAACCAACGGCAACTCCTCTGTTTCCTATACTATAGTTCATAGCAAAACTACCAAGGGCAGTATTTCTATTCCCGCTATCATTCTGATAAAGAGTTGAATTACCGATGGCTGTGTTAGAACTTCCGGTAGTGTTTGAATAAAGTGCTAAGTTACCGGTGGTTGTGTTACCTTTCCCGGAAGTATTTGTAAAGAGGGAGAAACTACCAATAGCTATGTTGTTGTTTCCTAATATGTTTGAATAAAGAGCACTGTCCCCAATTGCAGTATTATGATGCCCAGTTGTGTTAGAATAAAGTGCTTGATAACCAAAAGCTGAATTATAACTGCCAGAGTTAGGAAGACTATTGCTTCCTCTTAAACTTTGATAACCTACACTTGTATTATAATTAGTACGTGGCGGCGACGAAATAATATTATTTATAAATTGTTGTGATTGATAGCCAACGGCAACCCCTCTGTTCCCATAATTAAAGTGCAAAGCAGATCTACCAACGGCAGTATTTCTATTTCCCTCTGTATTAGAAAGTGCTGCTTTACCGACAGCTGTGTTACCATTCCCGATAATATTTGCAAAAAGTGATAAACCACCAATAGCTGTATTGTTATTTCCATCTGTGTTTGAATAAAGAGCACTATCCCCATTTGCAACATTATAATTTCCTGTTGTATTAAAGTAAAGTGCTGAGGCACCGGTAGCTGTATTATAACTCCCTGATGTGTTTGAATAAAGTACTTCAATCCCATTTGCAACATTATGACTTCCTATTGTATTCAAGTAAAGTGCTGCGTTACCGGTGGCTGTACTATAACTCCCTGATGTGTTTGAATAAAGTGCTAGAGTCCCATTTGCGACATTATGACTTCCTGATATATTCGAATAAAGTGCTGTATACCCATTTGCAACATTTGATCTTCCCGTTGTATTCGAGTAAAGTGCTGAGGAACCGGCGGCTGTATTAGTATTTGTCGTTCCTGCATCGTTCGTACCGGCACCGTTTCCAAGATATACACTATTACCTGCGGTTTTACCATCACTTAATCCATTTATGTCGGTTGCCCCGGTTGCACCAAGAGCAGTACCATTAAAATTTAGTGTACCGTTTATATTGTATAATTTGTTTGTTGTTGCTGACGGCGCTCCTATTGAATCGGGTATTGTTATTGATCCGAATGTACCTTCGTCGTTTATCTGGATAAGTGTGTTACCAGCGGCGTCTTTTATAATTACTTTATCACCCGTTGCTGCTCTGAGATATATCTTACTTTTAGATGAGGCATTTTTGTTTTTAGATATATTATTTATTTCCTGTGCAAAAACGTTATTGAAAGTAAAGCATAAAAGTAGAATAGATATATAGAAGATAACTGAACGCGTCATATTTTGATCTCCGAAAATGGTTGTTATTTAAATAAACGCCAAAAATACTAGATTTCTACTTATTTTACAAATACAAAACAATAATTAGTTGTCAAATTTGATTTGGCGCACATCCAGTGGTATCTGGAACTTACTATTTTAATATTATCATTTTCTTAGATCGAATATACTTACCGGATTGAAGCATATAAAAATATATTCCGCTTGCAAGATTTGATGCATTGAATTGAACTTCGTATGAACCAGCGGATTGCTCCTTGTTTACAAGCGTTGCAATTTCACGTCCGAGAATATCGTAAACTTTTAGGGTAACCAACCCACGCCCGCCTACCAGACGGGAAGACCTTTCATCCCTTCCAAGAAGGGGAAACTTTGCAATGCTGTACTTTATTGTTGTACTATGGTTAAATGGATTTGGATAATTTTGGAACAACGCATATTCCGTCGGGAGATTATCATCATCTTCTTCATGTGAATTTATAGCTGAAAGAATATCAGGTGGGGGAATTGTTATTAATTTGCTAAGTGATCGTCTTGTAACAAAAGGGATATATTCTTTTGCGTAAGCAGAATCAGAATAATTCAGTGCATATTCACAGTTGAAAAATGGTAGTCCAACTGACAAATATTGATCCAAATAATGGAAGTATTCTTCGGATTGAGATTGATCAATAATAAAGGCATATCCTAATGGGTCGTCC
>JAADIB010000393.1 GCA_013151565.1 Chlorobiota bacterium | reverse complement strand
TTCTCTTTTTGTAAAATTATTTAAGTTCGGCATAACGGTTGAGTCAACAGAATATTTTTTCTTTTTACCAGAATTTGGGAATAAGACTCTTTGCTCCGGTAAGTTAGAAGTAACAAATATATCTTTATTCTGCTGCAGCTTTAACTTAGGCGCTATTTCATGTTTGTTGTTAGGAACTTCTTTTTTAATTTCAGTTCCATCGTTGTCTAAAATCCGTTTTGCAACTTCATGGAAGATCGGTGCAGCAACTTTACCGCCATATCTGCCTATCTTAGGTGAACTGACAACTATCAGAATAAGTATCTGCGGATTTTCAACCGGGAAAAATCCAACAAATGACGAATTATATTCCTTATTAGAATATCGTTTGTTAATTAACTTCTGCGAGGTTCCGGTCTTACCGCCGATTGACACGCCAGGTATGTAAGCTTCTGTTCCGGTTCCGTCCTCCACAACTTCTTTCATCATTTTTTTAACTCGATCAGATGTTTTTTCCGTAACAACTCTTCTTATCTTCTTGGGTATAAATTCTTCAACAACATTTCCTCTTGAATCGGTTACCTGCTGAACAACATAAGGCTGCATCAGTTCGCCGCCATTCACTAAGGCAGAATAAGCTAACGCAAGCTGCAGCGGAGTAACTGAAATTTCATATCCGAAAGAGATGAATTTTTTAGAGATCTTGGAATAGTACTTCGGCTTTTTCAGTAGTCCGGGTGTTTCTCCCGGCAGGTCAACACATGTTAAACTGCCGAACCCGTAATTACGCAGATACCTATAAAAAGTATCTTCATCTATTCTGTCGCTTAACTTAGCAATACCAACATTACTCGAATGCTGAATTATACCGGTCGAAGTCAAGTAATCATATTCATGCGTATCTCTTATTGTTGCACCTCTAACTCTATAAACTCCGTTTTCAGTATTTATCTTCTCGTTCTCATAAGTCAGATCTTCATTTAACAGAATTGACATTGTAAGCGGTTTAATGGTGGAACCCGGTTCGTATGTATCTGTGATCGATCGGTTTCTTCTTTTATAACTTGGAAATATATTATAATGCTTCGGATCATAATCAGGCTGATTTGTAAGTGCAAGTATCTCGCCGGTATTAGGATTCAATATGATCCCCACGGCAGATTTACCTTTAAATTTGTTCAACCCTTTTTGAACTTCTGTTTCTAATATTTTCTGGTAAGTTTTATTAATCGTAAGCTTAACAGTATTACCTGGCACCGGTTTCCTGGAAAATTCTTGATTAACAGTAACCACTCTTCCCAGCACATCATTCTCCATCAGTTTATAACCGTCGGTACCTGTTAATTTGTCATCAAAATATTTTTCAATCCCCGAAACTCCAGTAAGTTTTCTATCAACATAACCTAACACATGCGATGCAAGACTTCCATAAGGATAGACTCTAGAGTAATCCTCAATTTGAAAGTATCCTTCAACAACAAATTCTGATAACTGCATCACGTCTTCCTTAACTGCTTTTTTTTCAAGACAAATATTTTTGTTTGCACTGTTCAATAATCTCAAATAATGTTTTTTCTTTTTCCCGAATACTTTAGCAAATTTTGCAGCAATTCTTTCCTTCGCTTTTTTATTTGTCATCCTAGTATCGACAAAGAGAGAAACATCATCTTTAGTATAAGCAAGAATGTCATTGTTCCTGTCTGTAATTAATCCCCTTTCTGCTTTGATCTTTACTGTTTTATTCTGTTGTTTCTCAGCAATCCGGGCATACCGTTCATGGTCGGCAACTTGTATATTGAATAATCTTCCGACTAATATCATGAGCACTAAGAATACAACTGCTATTACAATCAAGACTCTGGAGTTATTCATACTTACTTTTAACTATTTTCTTGATCCTATTAATTTTTTCTTGACTAACAAATAATTGCTCCAATGGCTGCTCAATTCTGACCATTCCCAATCTCTCTGATGCGAGCTTAACAATTCTATCTTCCGACTGTAGCTTTTGTACTTCTGCAACCTTTGTTTCCAATCTATTTTGAATTGCACCGAGTTCTTGGTCCAGTAAATCAACTTCCTTAAGTAAATACCTGTTCTCCGTATGGAGCACAAGATAAATGAAAACTGAACCCACTATGGGTACAACTACATTTAGTAAAATTCTTCCAAGAGATACTCTACTCTTAGATTTTTTTGTTCTTTTTTTCTTCATATTTTTTCAGCAACTCTTAACTTGGCACTTCTAGATCTACTATTCTCATCAATTTCTTCGTCCGTCGGAACAACAGGTTTTTTTGTTAATATTTTCAAGCTCGGAGTTGTATCACACACACAGATAGGGAATTCTGGTGGGCATACACACGTAAGCGTCTGTTGTTTGAAAAACTCTTTAACTATTCTATCTTCCAAAGAGTGAAAAGTGATCATTACAATTCTACCGCCTATCTTTAGTACAGATAAAGATTTTTCCAGGAAATCTTCAAGTTCATTTAATTCATCGTTCACAAAAATTCGAAGTGCTTGGAAAATACGAGAAAGTGCTTTATTAACAACTCTCGAAGGAGTAATTTCTTCAACAATCCTGCGTAACTGCTCAGTCGTTTCAATTTTGCTCACTTTCCTATGCTCAACAATTCTTTTTGCAATACTTCTTGAATTCCTCTCCTCGCCGTATTTGTAAATAATATTTGCAATTTCTTCTTCCTTAAAAGTATTAACTACAAACGAAGCAGGATATCCTTTCGATTTATCCATCCGCAAATCCAATGGTGAATTTTCTCTATATGTAAAACCAGAATCTTTATTATCTAGTTGAAAAGAGGAAACACCAAGGTCTGCAAAAATGCCATCATATTTTTCAATGAACTCAATTCTTGAAACATTTAAAATATTAGTGAAACTTGTGTTATAGAGTTTAACTCTGTTGTCGTCTTTAAATAATGTTCTACAATGATCGTAAGCGGTTGAATCTTTATCGGTTCCGATATACTTAGCGGATTTAGTAAGCTTTGATAAAATTTTTTTCGTGTGTCCACCAAAACCAATAGTTCCTTCAAAATATACACCCGATCTGTCGGTCACTAAATAATCAACTGTCTCGTCCAATAAAACGGGTGTGTGATAAAGCATTACATTACATATCCATTACTTCTTTGGCAATTTTTTCATACGAATCTTCAATGTCCTTCAAATACTCTTCATACAATTGAGGATTCCAAACTTCTATATATTTATTCATACCAAGGATTAAAATTTCTTTTTCAATTTCCGCAAAATCGATCAGCTTCTTTGGTACAAGCAGCCGTGATTGAGAATCAAATCTATCTTCGGCGGCTTCCTGCAGGAACATACGCATAAACTTTGCATCTTTAGGGTCAAAAGTATTCAGTTTATCCAATTTACTGGTAACTAACTCTTTCCAGTAATCCATTGGATAGATATTTATACATCTGGAAGAACCTCTTGTTAGAACAAAAGTATCGTTCGATTCCGATGAAACAAACTTTCTCATCCTTGCAGGAATGGAAATTCTTCCTTTTGCATCGATTGAATATTTATAACTTCCTAGAAACATAATTTTTTGACACTTTTAGGGATTCTTAAACACTTTTACCCACCACACCGAAAAATAACTCTTTTTTATGGGAAATGTCAAGTCTTTTTTCTTATTTTTTTCAATAAAAAATCTCTATAAGTTATTGAATATAAAATATTTAGGGGTATATAATCGGATATAATGTATTTTACTGAAATGAGTTAAGCTTTTGATTTGTCAGAGAGAAAAATTTTTACTTAATTGGTTTATTCTTTATAAATTTTTGATGGATACCGATGAAAAATAAAATAATCTTAATAACAGGCGCAACTGACGGAATTGGCAAGCAAACAGCATTGGATTTGTCAAAACTTGGCGGCAAAATAATCGTTCACGGTAGAAATGAAGAAAAGTGTAAAAAAACTGCTGCAGAAATATCTGATAAAACAGGGAATTCTGACATTGATCATCTTTCGGCAGATCTAGCCTCATTAGCTCAAGTAAAAGAAATGGCAAACTTGATCATTTCCAAGTATGATCGTCTTGATGTGTTAATAAATAACGCCGGTGTATTCGAGAATGAAAAAATATTCACTTTAGATGAATATGAAATGACATTCGGTGTTAATCACCTGGCTCATTTTCTGCTGACAATGCTACTTCTCGATCTGATAAAATCATCGACGCCCTCCAGAATTATAAATGTGAGTTCAATGGCTCATAGCAGTAACGAATTTGATTTAGAAAATTTGAACAGCGAGAAATCTTTCAGCAGTTATAATGCTTACTCAATTTCAAAAGCAGCAAATATTTTATTTACATACAAGTTAGCTGAAGACTTGAAAGGAACCGGTGTAACTGTTAATGCGCTTCATCCCGGAGTTATCTCAACCAAACTTCTGCACAAAGGTTGGGCAATTGGCGGCGATAGCCTGGAAAGCGGCGCTGCAACATCGGTCTATCTAGCAAGCTCTAATGAAGTTGAAGGAATTACGGGGAAATATTTTGTGAATAAACATGAAAGCAGTTCCTCATCA
>JAADIB010000093.1 GCA_013151565.1 Chlorobiota bacterium | reverse complement strand
TTGTTTCCTCGGAGGAAATTGTTGCCGCATTGCGGGGAAGGAAATCTGAAACGGAAATAAATCTAATTAAGGAAGCGATCAAAGAGACACTTATCATTTTTGATAAGGTAACGGACTTTATCCAACCGGGTAAAACAGAAAAAGATGTTGCGGATTTTGTGAAAAGTATTGTAAATGGAAAAGGTTGGGAAATGGCTTGGGATGAAGAACATTGTCCTGCAGTATTCACCGGTCCCGATTCTGCAGGCGCTCATTCCGGTCCGACAGGCAGAGCCATTGAAAAGGGTCATGTTATAAACATGGAAACTGAACGGATATTGTTCCGATCTGCAGAGGACTTGGTACGTGTTGAGAGACGGTGAGACAGAACCGCCGGCAGAAGTAATGCGTGGATTCCAAGTAATTGTGGATTCAATCCAAATGGCTGCCGATGCATTAAAGCCAGGCAAAAAGGGATGGGAAATTGATGAGGTTGCACGCAGCTTTATTGTTGAAAACGGTTACGAGGAATACCCGCATGGATTGGGGCATCAGGTAGGCAGAGTGGCTCATGACGGCGGCGCGCTTCTTGGTCCTAGATGGGAACGATACGGTAATATTCCTTATCTCGAAATTGAAGAGAATAATATTTTTACATTGGAACCAAGACTCCCAATTAAAGATCACGGAATTGCAACCATTGAAGAAATTGTTGTAGTTACAAAAGATGGTTGCAAATTTTTATCCGATCCGCAGAAGGAAATTTATTTGATTAAGTAGTTTGTAAAGCGAATCTCCCGATTCGCTTTAAGAGATGCCCAACTTTTGATAGTCAAATAAATATTTTCAAAAAAGTTGGGCATTTAAACATTTCCTTCCCTGGCAGTTACGGTCTTACCTTAACTGTATAGGTTTCCGACATTGTGCGACCATGTTGTCCAGGAATTACCCACCACTTTATGATCAGTGGCAGTAGTTAAGTTAAATCCTACGCCTAAATCCCTCACCCAAAATTTCATGAACATTGTTTATAACAACAAAAGCATCGGGGTCTATTTCTCTTATCAAGTCGGTCAGTTTCCCTAATTCTTTCAAGGTTACAACAGTTGTAATCATTTCGCGCTCAATGTTTTTGTAAAGTCCGCGTGTTTTAATTGCAGTTGCCCCTCTGCTTAGATCGGTCATTATACGTTTTGCAATTTCCTGGTTCTTATCCGAAACAATATATGCCATACGCGCATAATCAAAACCGTCAATTATTACATCTACAATTCTTGCCGAGATGAACAATAGGAAGAGTGCATAGAGAGTTAATAAAAATGCAGGCTTGTCGGTTGCAAGGTCCTTGAACTCAATGATCAGTCCGGCAATAGTGATAACCATAAAATCGATTATCATAATTGATTGCCCCGGTTTGACGCTGAATTTTTTCTGCATTATCGCTGCAACGATATCGGTACCGGCAGTTGTTCCCTTGAACTTGAATACGATCCCCAAACCGACTCCTAAAAATGTAGCCCCGATAAGTATCAGAAAAAGAAAATCATTTTGAAGTAAATTCTGTACTGTCTGGGTATCCTGCAATCTAACAAAACCAAATCCGGGAATATCACCGCGAAAAAAGTCGATGAAAAAAGCGTTGATCGTAAAACCAAAAAATGTTCTGATCCCAAATCTTTTCCCTAGAACTTTAACTCCCCAAATATAAAGGGGAACATTAAAAATCCATACCATCAAACCAACGGAGAGAGCGCCGTTTGTTAAATAATACATTGCCATTGCCAAACCGCTTACGCCGCCGGGAACAACTTTTGCATCGACAAGAAAAACACCAATACCTATAGCCATTAATATTGCACCGATAGAAATTGCGATGTAATCAACCACCGGTGAACGCTGAAAAATTTTCTCTGTCATCTCGTTTCCAATTAAATATTCTTAAAAATTTCGGCTTGAAACTTAAGAATATAAAGCATCCGAACAAAAGAATTTCGACAATACTAAACTTTTTTTTGAAAATATATTTGATGGCAAAAACTGTTATTTCAGCAGAAAAGAAAAGTTTTGCTTAATTTGAAACAGTGTAAATTTATCCCCCCACTAAAAAATGACAGAACAAATTGAATTTTTGAATGTATATAATTTAAGTATTCTTAAAAAAAGGAGATACAAAATGAAAACTTTTACATTTTTTAAAATGATTTTCCTACTTGTTTTCACCTCGGTTATTTTAATTGCACAGGAACCCAATCAAAAATCCATTACAATTACGGTCTATAATCAAAATCTTGGCGTTGTTAAGGATGTAAGAGAGATGAACATTACTTCAGGCATATCCACAATAGAACTAACTGACGTTGCGCAATATATCGATCCCACAAGCGTGCATATCGGTATTGACGGTGAAGTACTGGAGCAGAATTACCAATATGATCTGGTAAGCATGGAAAAAATTCTCAAAAAATATATCGATAAGGATATTCAATTAGTCGGTGAAAATGGAGAATTTATTGAGGGTAAACTTTTATCGGCAAACGGATTTCAAATTGTACTTCAGAAAAAAGAAGGCGGACTTTTAATGCTGCCGAATGCAGGGAAGTATCAGATTTCTGTAGGATCACTTCCGAAAGGATTAATAACCAGACCGACACTTATCTGGATGGTTAACTCAAACCGTTCAGGCAAACAGGATGTTGAGGTTTCGTATCAGACTTCCGGGATGAACTGGCATGCGGAATATGTTGTTGTGCTGAATGAAGATGATACAAAGCTCGATCTTAATTCTTGGGTAAGTATTGAAAACCAATCGGGATCAAGTTACAAAAACGCGAAACTAAAATTGGTGGCTGGAGATGTTAATCTTGTTAAAAACCGAAATCAATATCAGCCGGAATATGATAGGGTTTATGCAGCAAAGGCAATGCCTGCAATAGATCAATTTAAGGAGAAAAGTTTTTTTGAATATCACATTTATGATCTTCAAAGAAAAACCACCCTGGCAAATAATGAAACAAAGCAGATCAGTTTATTTGAAACTTCAGGTGTAAAAGTAGAAAAGAAATATTATTACGGAAATCGTAATAGTTATTACGGCAGTTCAACAAAAAAAGGAAAAGTCTCTGTCATTATTGAGTTCGTAAATAGCAAAGAGAATAATCTTGCAAAGCCAATGCCGAAAGGAAAAGTCAGAGTTTATAAATCTGACGGTGATGCCCTTGAGTTTATTGGTGAGGATATGATAGATCATACACCGAAAGAAGAAACAGTAAAACTGAAAATTGGTGAAGCTTTTGATATTGTTGTAAATGATGTTCAAACAGAGAACAAAAAAATATCCAGCAATGTTTACGAGCAAGCATATGAAGTTACTATCACCAACAGAAAGGAAGAAAATATTGTTGTTGACGTAGAACGAATGATGGGACTTAACTGGGAAATCCTAAGTTCTTCACTCAAATATGTAAAGAAAGATTCACAGACAATTCTGTTCAAAGTACCGGTTAAAGCAGATTCCAAAACAGTATTGAAATATAAAGTACGATATGTTCACTAAATTTCTTATTATTGTAGTTGCGTAACACAATAAGTTATTTTAGTGAATTTAGAGTTGCTTGAAAAATGGATGAAAATAAATTAAAATTTTTATCTTATCCTGAAAATAGAGATGTTGTTTTTGTTCTTGGAGCCGGAGCTTCTCATCCCGACGGAGTTCCGCTTCAGAAACACATTCTTCCTCTTATCCTTCATGATAAAGAGATTGCAGAATCGGAAATTGGAAAATCTGTTATCGATTTTATAAGGGAAAATTTCAAGTATTCGTCCGAACACAATTTATATCCCGATCTTGAATCGGTCTTTGGTTTTATTGATTACTTCATACAGCAGAACGAAAGTCTTAATGTAAAATATACAGTTCAAAGTATTCGAAATATAAAAGAGTCTCTGATCAAACTTATTCACCACGTTGTTAATAAAAGCACAGATAAGACAAGTCAAGTTTATCATCAATTCTGGGAAGCAATTCAACGATATAATTCAAACGTATCAATACTTACATTGAATTATGACACAATGCTGGAACAGGCATTTGAATCCATGTTCGAAAATTTTGGCTATCTCGATTATTGTATCCATTTAATGAACTATGATAAGAGGGACAAACTGAAACGGTTCGGCTATTGGATAGATCCGCGGTTGCCGGTTAAAGTAAAGACAAATACATCGCCTGTCCCGATAAAAATAATCAAACTTCACGGAAGTCTGAATTGGAAATATTGTAACTGCTGCAATCAAATTCTGCTAACTCCTTGGGATAGAGACATTGATCTGAATAAAGGAAAATTCACCGGCTATACTTTCCCGGAAAGAGAAAAATATATTTACCAATGCCCTATTGACGGCACGGAATTCGAGACATTGATTCTTGCTCCTTCGTTTGCGAAGAGGTTGAGCCAGCCAATAATCTCGCAGTTAATGAGCGAAGCTGCGAGAGAGATCCGATCAACAAAAAAAATTGTTTTTATCGGATATTCATTATCGAATGCTGACATTCACATAAGAGCATTATTCAAAAAGCAGTTAGACCATGATACGAAAGTTTTTGTTATAAATACGCGTAACGCAGTAACGCATCAGTTGAAATACCGGTCGCTCACAACTAACATCGAATTCATCAACGCACCTTTTGAAGAAATGGTAAATAGTGATGAAATACTGGATAGAATTTTCAACAGCTAAAATTATCACTTCTGAATCTTCGCAAGATTAAAATCATCTAAACTTAATTAAGCATATTTTTTATTATATTCGGCAGACATGAAAAAATTTGAACTAATATCAAACTACAAACCGGCAGGCGACCAACCGCAGGCTATTGATGAATTGACC
>JAADIB010000262.1:10000-14759 GCA_013151565.1 Chlorobiota bacterium | reverse complement strand
GCTTTTTTTTATTTTTATCTTCTTAAATTTGCTAATTCAATAAAAATTAAGGAATAAATTATTATGAAATTGCAAAATGAGTGTTTGCCTTGTGCATTGAATAGTTTGGTAGAGAATTTAAATAAAACTAAAATTGATAATAACAAGAAGAAGCATATAATATCTGATTTCTTAAAATATCTTGCAGATGTTGATTATTCAATTAGTCCGCCGGAATTAGGCAGATATTTGCATAATTTAATAAAACATAAGGTTGAAAACACTGACCCGTTTAAAGAGGAAAAAATCTTTTACAATCATCATCTTTATGAAAAATATGATTATTTTAAAAATATAATACTTACTTCCATAAATCCTTTTTTTATGGCGGTAAAAATGAGTATAGTAGGGAATATTATTGATTTTGGAACAAATAATAAATTTGATTTGAATACTATCGGAAATTTGATTGAAAGCAGTGAAATAACAATAGATAAAAGCGAGCAATTAAAGGAAGAAATCGGTAAAGCTAATCTTATTTTATATCTTGGCGATAATGCAGGTGAAATCGTTTTTGATAAATTACTGATTGAATATATAAAAAATCATTATTCAAATAAAGAAATATACTTTGCTGTCAGAGAGAAGCCAATAATAAATGATATAACTAAGGAAGATGCCGATTTTGTCGGAATGTCCGATTTTGCCGAAGTAATATCGAACGGTTACGATATTCCGGGAACATCAATCGAAAAAAGTTCTCCGCAATTTTTGAGAATATACAATTCTGCGGATTTGATTATATCCAAGGGACAAGGGAATTTCGAGACATTAGATGAAGAGAGTAAAAACATATTCTTTTTATTAATGGCTAAGTGTGATTTAGTAGCGAATTATTTCAATGTACAAAAAGGAAGTTTGATAGTTGCAAAAAAAAGGTAGAGTTTGAAAGCGACTCTACCTTAAACCTCAAGTTATAAATAAATTTTAATCTTGTTTCAATTTATTTACAAGATTTTCGTAAGCGATTTTTACACTTCTGTCGGTCATCAAATAGTTTTCAATCATGTGACAGGAGTGCAAAACAGTCGAATGGTCACGATTACCAAAATGAGAGCCAATGCTCTTCAATGATAATTGAGTAAATTGTTTGGTTAGGAAAATAGCCATTTGTCTGGCTAAAGCAATTTCATGTTTCCGAGTTTTCGATACAATTTGTTCAACGGGAACCTTCATATACTTGGAAACAATATTCTTTATATCATCGACAGTAAGTTGACTCGGTTCGACTTTTGCAACGCCATGAACAACTTCTTTTGCAAGCTCAACATTAAGCTCTCTGCTATCGAGAGAAACTTTTGCAAGCAAACTAATAAGAGTACCTTCGAGTTCACGGATACTGGATTTAACGTGTCTTGCAATATATTCGACGATATCAATAGGCAATTCCAGTCCTTCGTCCATACTTTTTTTCTGCAAAATAGCCATTCTCATTTCATAATCGGGAGGCTGGATATCGGCAATCAAGCCCCAAGTAAATCTTGAAATGAGTCTATCGTCTATTTCGCTTAATTCCTTAGGAGGTCGGTCACTTGTTAAAACAAGTTGCTTACCTGCTTGGTGTAAGGCATTAAAAGTATGAAAGAAATTATCTTGGGTTTTTTCCTTTCCTGCAAAGAACTGAATGTCATCAACAATTAGCACATCGATACTCCGATAGAAATTGATAAATTCATTAACTTTATTATTTTGAATAGCGTTAACGAATTCCATAGTGAACCGTTCACTTGTTGTGTAAAGGACGCGAGCGTTTTTGTTTTGGCGGACAATACAATTGCCAATAGCTTGAACAAGATGAGTTTTGCCTAACCCTGTTGCACTATAAAGCACCAAAGGATTAAAGCGAGTAACTCCGGGATTTTTGCAGACAGCCAAAGCCGCTGAATAAGCTAATTGGTTGCTATCTCCCTGAATAAAATTATCAAATCTATAACGGGGGTTCAGAAATGATGGGAAAGCATCCGGAAGATTTGGCTTCTCTGCAAAAGGTAATTGTTGAGTTTGCATACCCGGAGGATTTCTGAAAGCAGGAAGTTTAATAGCTTTGCTACTTGCAGAATCCGTTTGTTCATCAACGACAATTTGGTATTGAAGTTGAGCATTATCACCTAAAATCTGATAAATTGTTTTTTGCAGTAAAGGATAAAAATGCTCTTCAATCCACTCGCAAAAGAACTGGCTCGGAACCTTTACGGTCAACTTATTATCTTGATATTTTAACGCGGAAATAGGTGCAAACCATGTTTTGTAAACCTGAGGATTGACATTATCTTTAATTATATTTAAGCATTTAGACCAATAATATTCCGCATCTTCATCATTATGAGGAATTTTATTGCTTATAACATAATTTTGTTCAATCTTTTCGGTTAGCATAGTTGCCCTATCAGAATTCTTTTTATACACGAAATACCCCTAACTTAAAAAATGAGCGTTAAAAAATCTGATAAATTCAGACTAAAAATCACCTTGAAATTCGGTGAATGATTTTAGCCATAAAATAGGAAAATTTACTATTTTTATTTTTGATTTATTTAGTAAAAATTCAAATATTAATTTTCCTTTCTTGAATTAATTTCAAATTCAATTTGAGACTTTTTTTTTAATAAAACAAGGAATAAATTTTTAATTTTAAAATTAAATTTCTTGGAAAATTCAAACCTTAAAATAATCAAACACTTATGAAAATAAATTTCCTTGTTTGTAGTTATGAAAAATTTATCCACAAGTTAACACATTGTAATTACGTAAGATAACTATAATGACAAACTTTTGAATTGTTTAGGATTAATCAAATTTTGTTGAAAACAGTGCTTCAATACTACATTGAATAAAAATATGAAGATTGAGTTATCAACACCTTTTGTTGAAATCTTCGGCACATATTTTGAAGTTTATTTCGATTAATAAATTTTTAAATTTCTTTTCGATTTACAATTAAAAATTATTATATTCGGAATAGGGTTTATATGTAATTGTTAATGTTATGAAGCTATTAAAAATAATGTAATGAAATGAAAAAATTAATTAAATTTATGTTGTATCTTTTTTCTTTATTTTTTTTAATCGTTTTTTCTAACTTTTATTTGTATTCTCAGTGGAAAAAAATAGAAATCCCTGATTCAAATTACAAAAGTATTTATTGGTTAGATGTATTCTTTTTAAATTCAAATCCTAATTACGGTTGGGTATGCGGTTTCGGTGGGAATGTGATGAGAACAACTGATGGAGGTTATACTTGGGAAGGAACGAAAATCCAAAAAATGCAAATAGAAAGTTCAATTGACAGTCTCGGTGTTATTGTTTATGATACTACTTATGTTCCCATTGTTAATCAATTAGAAAGCATTCAATTCGTTGATTCGCTTAATGGCTATACCTCTGGCGAGGATAAAGTCTTAAAATCAACAGACGGTGGTAAATCTTGGAAAATTATTTCGAAAGTCGGTATGCGGATTTGGGGTACTTTTTTCTTGAACAAAGATATAGGAATGGTTATCGGAGGGGGCTGTGATGGCTATCAGGAATTTTATCGAACAGAAGACGCAGGTAAAACATGGTCTCTTTTTTTAGCTAACGAACCAATGTCGGGTCTTTCCGATTTGATTTTATATTCGCCCGATGGTTTGGGTTTTGCAAGTAGTAGCGGTTTAATTTGGAAGACTAAGGACGGTGGTAGAACCTGGAGTGTTTATTCCGTTTCGGGAGGTCGGGATTGGCAAGAAGAAATAACAAAGTCGGGGAACAGTTTTCTGGTACCTTTTACTTATGGATGTTGGGGAGGTGGCGAGAAAAATGGTGGACTTAGAATGTCTGTTGATAATGGCAGAAATTGGCGAGAATATATAACGGGTGCAGAAATGTTCGGTGCCTTTTTGTTAGATTCATTGCGGGGTTGGGGCTGTGGAAATAATAATTCGGTTTATTTTACTAATGACGGCGGCAAGAACTGGGAATTGAAAAATTGCGGTATAGAGCCTGCTTCAAGTTTAGACGATTTATGGTTTATAAATGATACATTAGGTTTTGTTGTCGGAAGAGGTATTTACCGAACTCATTTTTATGATACAACGTATTCGCAAATTGCAAAAGACAAACCTAATGTTTTTTGCGAGGGCGACAGTATATTATTGAGAGCAGCGGATAATTATGCTTATCATAAATGGTCAACCGGGGATACGAGTAGTTCTATATATGTTAATAATGTCGGCTGGTATTACTTGACTTCTTATAATAATGAATGCGATAAGATTTACGAAGATTCCGTGTTTGTTGATATTGCACCTGCACCTGATTTGCAAATTTTAACGAATAAATCCTTCGATTTTTGCCAAGGGGATACGGTTTTATTATGGACAAATTCATATCATAAAGATATTATTTGGTCAACAGGCGAGAAGACAGATACAATTAAAGTTAATAAAAGCGGGCAATACAGAGTGAGTATTATAGATACTAACGGATGGCCAATATTCTAAAAGTGTAACTCTGACAGTTCATCCTTTACCTAATGTGGAAATCGAAGGAACCGGCAGGGCAACATTTTGTATTGGGGATTCAATAATATTAAGAACTAAAAATAAATATGAGAGCTATTATTGGTTTAACATTTCCAACCCGGACAGTATGTTGTCGGATAATAATTTTTATGTTGCGGCAAGTTCTGGGAGTTATTCCGTATTAGTTAAAGATAAGTGGGGGTGCGAATCTATCGCTGATT
>JAADIB010000262.1:0-5000 GCA_013151565.1 Chlorobiota bacterium | reverse complement strand
GTGCACCTTTACTGCAACTTACTATTGAGTTCGACTATATCATGCGTAGGATAGGTGGGAGGCTTTGAAGCAGGTCTTGTGGGATCTGTGGAGCCACCGGTGAAATACCACCCTTGATATAGCTGGATCCTAACCCGGAGGCGTGTAACCTCGGGGACAGTGGTAGGCAGGCAGTTTGACTGGGGCGGTCGCCTCCTAAATTGTAACGGAGGCTTACAAAGGTTACCTCAGCACGGTTGGTAATCGTGCTAAGAGTGTAAAGGCATAAGGTAGCTTAACTGTGAGACTTACAAGTCGAGCAGGTGCGAAAGCAGGTCTTAGTGATCCGGCGGCACTGCGTGGAAGGGCCGTCGCTCAAAGGATAAAAGGTACGCCGGGGATAACAGGCTGATCTTCCCCAAGAGTTCACATCGACGGGGCACCTCGATGTCGGCTCATCGCATCCTGGGGCTGGAGAAGGTCCCAAGGGTTTGGCTGTTCGCCAATTAAAGCGGTACGCGAGCTGGGTTCAGAACGTCGTGAGACAGTTCGGTCCCTATCCTGTGCGGGCGAAAGATACTTGAGGGGACCCGCTCCTAGTACGAGAGGACCGGAGTGAACGGACCTACGGTGTATCTGTTGTAACGCCAGTTGCATTGCAGAGTAGCCAAGTCCGTAAAGGATAAGTGCTGAAAGCATCTCAAGCACGAAACCTACCCCAAGATTAGGTATCTCATCTCTTTTGAGAGTAAGGATCCAGGTAGATGACCTGGTTGATAGGCTTCACGTGGAAGTGCAGCGATGTATGTAGCGGAGAAGTACTAATAATCCGAGGACTTACCTATTAATTTTTTGGTTTGTTATACTATCGCGTCTTCTTCATAACTTAGTTATGCATATTATTCTTATGGTTTTTCCTCTTCACTTCATATTTAAAAAGTTTTTGCTTGGTGGCTATACCGCAGGGGGTACACCTCTTCCCATTCCGAACAGAGAAGTTAAGTCCTGCAGGGCCGATGGTACTGCTCGGTTACCCGTGTGGGAGAGTAGGTCGCTGCCAAGCTAATTATTTAAGCCTCGTTGAGTTTTTCAGCGAGGCTTTTTTTTAATGAATAATGAATAATAAAAATTGTTATTTTTGGGTATGGAAAATATACTTAAAATAAAAAGTTATGAGTTTGCAGTCAGAATAGTGTAACTTTCACATTGGAGGTAGTGTACAATCTTTTGCAAGAGGTGTCGCTGAAGTAGTTACGGGTAGAGTAATTACTTGGTGAATACAATAAAATTAGGAGAAATTATGATTTTAAAAAAATTAAGAGAATTATATATTCGATCTTTTTGGTTTAATTTTTTCATCACGGTTTTTATTTTTGGAACTACGGATCTAATTTTATCTAATTATGTATTTGAGGACTATAAAACATCAATATTTGAAATTATTATTACGTCTTTTATTTATACATTATTTTTTAGATTTATTATAATATCATTAATGAAAAAAATATCAAAAAAAAGAATGTTGAATCGTGAAGTTTAATACGATATACTGCTCGGTTACCCGTGTGGGAGAGTAGGTCACTATCAAGCGTTTTTAATGAATAATGAATAGTGAATAATGAATAATAAAATTAGTATATTTGGTGATGGAAAATATACTTAAAATAAAAAGTTATGAGTTTGCTATCAGAATTGTGAAACTTTCACAGTTCCTTAATAAAGAGAAAAAAGAAAGAGTTTTGAGTAAGCAGATTTTGAGAAGTGGAACCGCTGTTGGAGCTCTTATAAGAGAAGCTGAATTTGATCAAAGCAAAGCGGATTTCATTGCTAAAATGAGTATAGCTTTAAAAGAAGCAAATGAAACATCTTATTGGTTATCATTGTTAAAAGATACCGGATATTTGACCTTGGAACAGTTTAACAGCATTGAAAATGAAATTACCGAATTAATTAAGCTATTAATTTCAACAGTTAAAACAGCAAAGAAAAATATAATCAAATAACATTATTCACTATTCATTATTCACTATTCATTATTCACTATTCACTATTCATTATTCATTGAATTTGAGTTACGGTTCGAAAGTAAGTTGTCGTACTATTTTACCGTCAATAGTTATTTCCCAAAGATAGGCAAAATCGTCATCTTTTTTAAGAATTGTGACAGCCATGGTTGAATCAGTAATAAATTCAGCCCATATATCTCCAAATAGTCTCATTGATTTATTATTGTTTAAAGTAATTTGTTTCGGATGTAATATATAATGTATATTATTTAAAAATTTTTCGATGTCAATTAACCATATTGCATAATATGGTCCGTTTTCTATATTTCTGACAGAAAGAGCTAAGTATTTACCATTTGGCGACCAACTGGCTTTTGTTAAAAGGTGTTGTCTATCAAACTTACATTTGTATCTTTGAATAGGATAATAAGCGGAATGATAATCTAGAGAATATTGATCTATAGAATATATTCTTTCGTAATTGTTTCTATAATCAAGTGAAAATGAAAAAAACATCCAAGGGTCAAAACTTGTTTCTTTTCTTGTGAAAGCATATATGTCTTTTACTTTGTAATCCATTAAAGAGTCTTTTTGGGGTATATAGATAAATTGACCTGATATTTTAGAACTGCTATACATACTTTTGCTAAAAGAGATTTGTATAAAATCCATATCTTTATTAGATTCGGGAAGCCATGAATGTACACTCATCTCTGCCGCTCCGATACTCCCTAAAACTTTTGGAGTAATAATTTGTAACTCGGAATTCTCAAGATTTAAAAAAAATAAGTGTTCGCCATAGTGATAACGCTTACCATCGCCAACTGTATCAGTGCTTGTTGCAGCATAGATTAATAATTTATTATTATCATAAGGGGACCAAAAGATTGTGCCAATTCCTAATAAATACATATTCGTAGGTAGTTTATCCTGGATGATGATATTTTTTATTTTTCCGTTTTTTAGATTCAATATTTTAAGAATTCCTTGGTCGTACTCCGAAAAGAAAGCTATCTTATCACCTAGTAAAGAAAGTTTTTGTTCTATATGCCCGGGTGTAGGTGGCGGATCAATTGGTATCGTACCGCCATCATTAACAATTCCTTCACAGCTTATTAGAAGAATTGAATATAATATAATCAATATTTTAATAATTGTTTTCATAATTTAATATATGATAAATTTTACATATTTAAAAATTTTATTTGTTTGAAAAGCCAGGAAATAGGTACCATTCTCTAAATCGGATAAATTTATGGTCAACTGATTATTATTATTTTCGTTGTTATATTTTTTATCTAATACGTAACTTTTCCGATTATTACGTAATCATTTATTTTAACTTTTTAAAAAAAAGGGCTTAGATAAATTTTCTAAGTCCTTTTTTTCTTTTGCTGACCCGTCAGGGTTCGAACCTGAACTCTTCTGATCCAGAGTCAGACGTGTTGCCAATTACACCACGGGTCAATTTCATGTTTTCTTCTTTGTCGTGGATCCGATGAGATTCGAACTCACGACCTCAGCAATGCGAATGCTACGCTCTCCCAACTGAGCTACGGACCCAGAAGAAGTACAAAAATAAGGAAGTTTTATTATTTGAACAAACAATATTTTAATTTTTATTTAAACTCTTCTAATGTGCCTCATACCAGTTTTTACCAATACCAATATCAACAGTGATAGGAATATCATCTAATTTCATAGCAGATTCCATATCTTGTTTTATTATTTCTTTCATCTTGTCAATCTCATTTTCACGCACTTCAAAAACAAGTTCGTCGTGAACTTGAATTGTCATTAATGATTTCATATTATTTTTAATCATCGAATTATTGACTTTAATCATAGCAATTTTAAGCATATCGGCAGCAGTGCCTTGAATGGGCATATTTATAGCGGCTCTTTCGGCGGCATTTCTGAGATTATGATTTTTGTTTAAAATATCGGGGAAATATCTTCTGCGTCCCAATAAAGTTTCCGAATATCCTAATTCCTGCGTTTTTTTCTTAGTTTCTTCCATATATCTTTTAATGCCCGGATATTTATCGAAATAATTATCAATTATTTCCTTGCCTTCGGTTCTGCTTATTCCAAGTCTTTGAGCTAAACCGAAACTGCCTAAACCGTACATTATACCAAAATTCACGGTTTTAGCAACTCTTCGCATTTTTTTGTCTATTTCGTCCAAAGATTTCTCAAATAATACCGATGCCGTCGCAGAATGAACGTCTAAACCCTCTTTGAAAGCATTGATTAAATGTTTGTCTTTAGAAAAATATGCCATTATTCGAAGTTCAATTTGAGAATAATCTGCCGAAATGATGAAATCAGAGCTGTTTTGCGGTACAAATGCCATTCTGACTTTCCTGCCTAATTCTGTTCTGATAGGTATGTTTTGTAAATTAGGGTCTGTTGACGAAAGTCTGCCTGTAGCGGCAATTGTTTGATTAAAAGTTGTATGTATTCGTCCTGTTTCGTGATTTATTAATTTCGGAAGAGCCTCAACATAAGTTGAGTTTAGTTTTACTAACTGTCTGTAATCCACTACCATTTGAGCAATGGGATAAATATCCGCTAATTGTGTTAGTACTTGTACATCAGTACTATAACCTGTCTTTGTTTTCTTTACGGGAGGTATCATTAATTTTTCAAATAGAATATGTCCGAGTTGTTTCGGTGAATCTATATTGAATTCCGTTCCTGCTTCAGCATAAATTTTTTTTGTCAATTCTTTTGCTTGTTCTTTAATTTGAACGGATAGTTCTTTCAAAAACTCTTTATTTATTGAAACACCGTTATGTTCCATTTTTAGCAATACTTCAATTAACGGGAAATCAACTTCTTCGGCAAGTTTCAAAAGATTTTCTTTTTTTAATTCTTCGTATAATCTATTACGGAGTTTCAAAGCATAATCGGCGTCTTCACAGGCATAATCCGAAATTAACTTAGGGTCTATTTCTTTCATTGAAATTTGCGAACTTTTCTTTTCACCGATAAGTGAAGATATGGGGATTG
>JAADIB010000433.1 GCA_013151565.1 Chlorobiota bacterium | reverse complement strand
TGCTTTTAAAAGGAGTAATAGAACACAGATAAAGCTGATTGAACGGATTTGCAAAGATTGAATTTGAATAAAATCTCCAAGGTTTCCAAAACCTTGTAGGTTTTCTGTATGCATATTTATTTTTACATATTTGTCACATGACATACATTACCTCAAACTTCTTGATATTAAATAAAGCTCTTTCTAACTTAATTTGTAGTCCAATCATTTTAAACATAAAAAAATAAGGTACTAAACATGCAAAAGTTAAGCTTACTGATTTTATTTTTTACCGCAATTACCTTTTTCGCTTGCTTTGGAAAAGAATCAAAAACGGGTGTTGGTGTGAAAGCGCCTGATAATGCGGAAGTAATTTTTGATGGTTCACGAAAGATGCTGGATAAAAAATGGACTTACTGGGAAGGTCCAAGATTTGCTTCTCAGCTGCCGCTTAAATGGGAAATAGTAAATGACCCAGTAGATAAAGGTACGGCAGTAAACAGTAACGATCCTAACGCAGCGGGAGGGAAATATGGTGCCGCTGATATAGTAACGAAAAAGAAATATCGTGATTTCAGACTTCATGTTGAATTCCTAATTGAAAAGGAGGGCGGAAACAGCGGGGTATATCTGCAAAACCGATATGAAATTCAAGTGCTGGACGGCGACAGTACAAAACATGGAATGTGCGCTATTATTAACGAAGCTGCAGCTCCTTACCATTTTTATAATGGACTTGGGAAGTGGAACTCATACGATATCAAATTCCGGGCAGCGCGATTCAAAGATGGAGAACTGACAGAAAAGCCACTGGTAACTGTTTATTTCAATGGACAGAAGGCGCACACCAATATTAAGATAAATCAAGTTTGGGGCGGTGAAAATTCTGGTCTTGACGGTGGAAACGATGATGGCAAAGGAATAACTGACAGACCAGGCGGTCTAAAATTACAAGCTGAGGGTCATGATGTACTTTATCGTAATATCTGGATTCAAGAATTAGATTTGAAAAACGCTGATACTGATTTTTAATCCGCCAGAGGCGAACAAGGGTTTAATTCCCAACCCCTTGTCTGTGAGACTCCTACGAAGGGGCGAAAAAAATATTCCGATTGGTACTCCGTCCGCTTGCGGTGGGGTAGTTCATTTAAATATTTAATGCAGCACAACAAATTCATATTTGCCAGAGTTTACGATGTAATGAGCATAATCTTCCGTTGAACCTAAAAACTTAACTCCATAGCTTTTGTCGGCTTGTGTTTTGCCTTCGAAGATGTTAGACCTCTCTTTTGCTGGAATGAAAAGCTCCGCAGTCATATTTGCAGGTATCTCAATCTTCAATATTAATTTAGAATCGTTATTTACCCAATCTATACTTACTCTTCCTCTAATAGTTTCGACAGATGCTTTTACATACGGAAGTGATATAGGAATATATGGTTTGATGATTATTTTCTCACAGCCAGGATAGTTTTCATCAAGATTAATGCCAGCCAAAGTTTTATAAAAGAAGGCATCAATACTGCCTGTCATAACATGATTGTGAGATTGTTTAAGTGTCCAGAATTCGCACATGGTTGTGTACTTCTCTACCATATCACTCCAGCTAGGATATCCAGTTTGAGTTGCAAGGAGATAGGCTACATCTGCTCTTCCTTCCATGGTTAGTGCATCAATCATATATTTTGAGCCGAGGACACCAGTTGTTAGATGTCCATTATTTTTATTAATAATATCATCCACCAAATTATTCAGAACAGCTTCTTTATACTCTTTCTGAACAAGACCTAAAAATAAAGGGAATACGTTTGCCATTTGACTGCCATTGTTGTAAACTTTTTTCTTCGGATCAAAGTATTTTTTATTATAAGCATCCTTTATAATTTCGGATTTATTGGAAAAATAATCTGAGTCAATTTTCTTTCCCAATACTTTAGCAATTTTTGATAGTATCTTTGAATTCCAATAATAAAAAGCTGTGGGAACAGATTCCGGTTCACCTTCCTGCCAGCCTTTAACAAGGCTTCCCCAATCGCCTATCCAGCCCTGTTTCAGAATATGATTTTTCGCTGTAGAATCAAGAAAACCGATGTAGCGTTTCATAGCATTATAATTCTCACTAAGTATATTCTTATCGCCGTAATAGATATAATATTTCCATACTAAAATAATGTATGTACTGCTCCATTCAACCCCTTCATCCCAAATATATGGACGCGGGGAAATTATGGGAATATCACCGCTTACCTTATCTTGATTTTTTCTAATTCCGGTTATCCAGTTGTCATAAAATAACGGCATATCAAAATTGAACATTGCTTCTTCAATAGTTACTTGTGCATCGCCGAACCATCCAAGACGTTCATCTCGCTGCGGACAGTCAAGAGGAAAACCGATCATATTACTTTTTTGAGACCAAACAGTTGCAGAATGAATTTTATTGATGGTTTCATTTCCACATTCAAATTGACCGGTCAACTTATTATCAGAATGAACTACACAACCCTGAATATTTTCAATTTCCGGAAGAGAAGGTTCAGCCGTAACTTCAACATATTTATATCCATAAAAAGTGAATCTTGGTTCATATGTTTCAGAACCGTTACCTTTCAAGATGTATGTAGCTTCCGCTTTTGCATGTTCATTGCTTGTTATATCAATTGTTCCATCTTCATTTATGTCTTCAGCAAATTGCAGATGAAGTTTTGTCCCTCGCTTTCCACGAACAGTGATTTTTGCCCATCCAGCAAAATTTTGACCCATATCATAAACCAAAACTTCTGGTTTAGGTTTCATAACCTTAACAGGGTCAATTATTTGAATGACTTTTATTGCCTGCATACTCTGCGAGCGGAGTTCACCACCAGGTGGTTTAACCAGATTTACGGTTTTCCAGTTTGAGTCATCGAAGTTTATGTTCGTCCAATTTGTGCTTTCCTGAGTTGCGTCATATAGTTCACCATCGTAAATGCAATTATAAAGGACTGGTCCGAGATTATACTTCCAATTTTCATTTGTGTTAATAATAGCATTATCGCCGTTTTCATATTCAACATGTAATTGCATTATTGCTCGCTTTGCGCCAAACCACTGCATCCTATATTCCCGCCACCATTTCTTGTATGGATTGAACCAACCGTTTCCAAGATGAATACCAACGGTATTGCGACCTTTCTGCAATTGATCTGTCACATCATAAGTATCATACAGAACTTCTTTAGCATAATTTGTCTTGGCTGGAGAAAGAACATGATCTCCAACTCGTTTACCATTTAGATAGAACTCATAATACCCAAGACCTGTTACGTAAACTTTTGCATTTTTAATATTTTGCGGGCATTCAAATTCATTTCTTAAAAGAAGTGAACGTCCGTCATGTTTTATTGTATCTGATAAAGAATATTGTTCATCAACACTTTTTATAAATCCATTTGGCAGCAAAGGTTCAATTGTTGGCCCTGCACCAATCCACTTTGCAGTCCAATCACTATGCTTGTACAGTGCAGTTTCGAAGTATGAGGTTTTACTCTCATAAACCTCACCATCCTTATCCCAAACACGCACTTTCCAAAAATATTTGGAATTACTTTCTAGCTTTTTACCATCGTATAAAATTTGATTTGTTGAGGATGAATTGATTTTACCTGAATCCCAGATAAAATTTGTCATCTCCTCGTTTTTTGATATAAAAACTTGATAAGCAGTTTGCTTTTGCCCTCTTACATTTGACGATAGGAGCCAACTGAATCTTGGTTTTAAACGATCAACATTGATAGGAGTAGAAGTATATTCACATTTCATCTTTTCAATTTTTAGACTGATATTATTATTGTCTTGAGGATAGTTTTCTGATCCTATTAAACTTAATAATATCAAAGTCGCAATAATATTTTTCATAGGTTACAATGCTAAAGTTTTTGAATATTGAAAAATAACAATAACTAAATTTATCGGGTAGAAAATTATTGATGCTGAATTAATGTACAGCAATTCAGAGGCAACATTAACTATATAAAAAATAATGATTTATTCAGAAAGGATAAAATATTTTTCGGGTTAATTGAAAAAAGGCAAATGGTTTTATTGACGGTAATTACGTAAAACAACTTCTTGATACAAGAATGCAAATCAGACTTGAATAGTTCTGAAAATAATAGAGGGCAACGGTTAAAATAATAGAAAGAAAAATCATGAACTAAAATAATATACATAACACAAATTGGTTTTCGGAATTTGACTTGGACGTCATTGACCATTCAGTGACGTCTGTACATTGGTATTACGGTCAACGAATTGTCGTTAACCTCAATTCTTACTAATAATATTTTCCGATCGCAGATCCCTTCGGGAAAACCACTTTGTTCTTAGTATATTAAGATAAACAAAACTTAGAAAATACTTCCGCTGACAAAGGGATTATTTTATTCTGACATATTTTTGGTTTTACATTGAAAAATAATTTTTTTGGACATGAACCGCTTTTACTCAAATTACAACTTGATAATTAAAACAAAATTTTCGTATTTTTGAATGTGCTAATTTATTAGCATCCAACCAAATTAGAAAGGTTTTGCCCTCTACCTTTCTAATTTTGCCCTAGGGAGTACTTTTA
>JAADIB010000176.1 GCA_013151565.1 Chlorobiota bacterium | reverse complement strand
ATAAAACACTTGAGCTATAACACCTTCACGATATTTTATATTTTTAATAAGCCTTTTGAAAGAATCAATTGGATGAATTGAACTATCTACCTTATTTGTTTCGGGCATTTTGTATAGCGCAATTACTATCAACATGAGAATAACAACAAAGCCCAGTATTACGTAGGGATCACGGATAACTGCTAGATCGTGAGCTCGAATAACTCCTTTTTCTGCAGAAGTCAATGTTCCAAATATTAACTCCCCAGCTTCGTCTCTAACATCGGACTGCAATGAAGTTAGAATAAACTGTGATGCAACGAACATTCCAAATAATGAACCAACCGGATTAAATGATTGTGCTAAATTTAATCTTCTCGTTGCTGTCTCTTCATCACCCATGGAAAGAATATACGGATTTGCCGTAGTCTCCAAAAATGCAAGACCAAAAGTTAAGATGTATAGTGAAACTAAAAAGAAGCCGAACATTTCAAACTGTGCTGCTGGGAAAAATAATAAAGCCCCGACCGCATATAAAGTTAATCCCAACAGAATCCCCTTTTTATAACTATACTTTTGTACGAAGAGCGCTGCAGGAATTGCCATTGTAGCGTAACCTCCGTAAAAAGCAAATTGGATGAGCGCAGCTTTCGCAGTTGATATTTCCATGATGGTTTGAAATGCCGCGACCATCGGATTGGTAATATCATTTGCAAAACCCCAGAGTGCAAACAAACTTGTAATTAAAACAAAAGGAACTAACAGTTCTCGTGAAACCACTTTGGGTTTATCTTTTACATTGTTATTTGTTTTAGTATTGTCGTTCATATGTCCTAAAAGTTTTTATTTGATTTTCTAAGCAGCTCTATTTTATAAGACCACTAACTTATTATCGAATACATATTTTTTCCCAGCTTCTGTATTTAGCTGGATAGTTTTGTTTTTATACCTAATATTACAAGCATCGCCTGAGCCTGACTTAATAACTAGTTTTGTCAATTCTCCTTTACTCCAGTAAATATCAACCGTAAAATTACCTCTGGCTTTCAGCCCTTTTACAAATCCATCTTTCCACGCATTTGGAATCGCCGGTAAAACACGGATCACATTATTATGACTCTGTAAAAGCATCTCGGCAATGCCTGCAGTTCCTCCGAAGTTTCCGTCAATCTGAAACGGAGGATGACTGTCAAACAAATTTGGTAGAGTCGATTTCCTAAGCAATGCAAGTAGATGTTTATATGCATTCTCTCCATCCAAAAGCCTTGCATAAAAATTAACTATCCAAGCTCTGCTCCAGCCAGTATGTCCGCCGCCATTGGCTAATCTTTTCTCTATTGTCTTTTTAGCAGCTTCAAATAGTTTTGGAGTGTCGGTTGTAATTTGTGTGCCCGGATGCAAACCAAATAAATGGGACATATGTCTGTGTCCCGGTTCGGCTTCTTTATAATCTTCAATCCATTCTCTAATTGTTCCATCCGCTCCAATTAGAACTGGCGGAAGTTTCTTTAAAGTCTCTTTCATTTGTAAAACTAACTCCGAATCTATATTTAGTATTTCTGCTGATTTAATACATGCATTAAATAATTCGGTTATGATCTCGTTATCAATTGTGGCAGCATAAGTAAGACGAGTTACTTTATTATTCTTTGGATTAATGAAAGTATTCTCAGGTGAGATTGAAGGAGCAGTAACCAAATGACCTTTACCATCATCGATAAGAAAATCGAGGACAAACAGAGATGCTTCCTTCATTAACGGATAAGCCTTTTCGCGCAAATATTCTTTATCTTGTGTAAATTGATAATGTCTCCAGAAAGTCAGCGTCATCCAAGCCCCGGCAAGCGGTGATGTCCCCCAACCGACACCATCCATCAAACCGGTGCGACCGAACGGATCGGTGACATGATGCATCATCCAGCCGCGTGCATTGTACATTTCTTTTGCCGATACTCTGCCGGGTTTCATTAGCTGAGTAAAAAAGTTCGTGAGTGGAATTACTGTTTCCGGAAGATTGCAAACTTCTGCCGGCCAGTAATTCATTTGTAAATTTATATTCGTGTGGTAGTCTGAGCCCCATGGTGCATCAAGATGTTCATTCCAAATTCCTTGAAGATTTGCCGGTAAAATACCCGGGTATCGTGAACTGCTCATCAATAAATATCTTCCATACTGAAAATAGAGCGTTACTAATCCAAGATCCTCTTTCCCGCTTTTTACTCTTTCCAAACGTTCATCGGTCGGCAAACTGCTATTAGTATCTTTTCCCAAATTCAGTACAACACGGTTGAATATTGCCGAGTGTTCTTTGATGTGGTCTTTCTTCAAATCATCATAAGATTTTAAAACAGCTTTTGCAATAATGTCATTACAAACTTTTGAAGGATCAATTGTCCTATCGAAATTTAGTTTGTTAATATTGTAATCTGTTGCTGCCGTTAGAATAAGCGTAACTTCATTCGCATTTTCTACAACTAATTGATCACCATCATTTTGAAGAGTGCCTCCGTTATTGAGTACCTTAAGTTCTGCAGAGAATTTCATATGTTTACCAAAAGGACCGCGTTCCGGCTGATCTTTATCGATAATTTGACCATTCATCACAAGGGTATTGTTCGAAATGGCATTCGTCACTGCATCAACTTCTCTATCAAGTGAAACACTAAAACTGATTTTCGAGTTCCTGTTACTAGTTAGATGAATCACAATTACATTATCAACAGCAGAAGCAAAAACTTCTCTCGAATAAGTTGCTCCTCCGAAATTATAATTAACAGATGTAATTCCCGTTGGAAGATCTAATTCTCTTCGATAGTTTGTAACTGAATCCTGCTCATAATTAAAAGTGAAATTCAAATCACCCAAGGTTTGATAGGAACGGATACGAGGTGGAGTTCCAAGCAAATATTTATCAGCTAACTTTCGGGCTTTACTGTTTTTTCCTTTCAACAAAAGCTGCTGAATTTCCTTTAGATGTTTTGATGCATTAGGATTATTATTGTTTATCTTCGTTCCAGCCCATAAACTTTCCTCGTTCAGTTGAATTCTCTCTTTTGAAACACCGCCAAAAACCATCGCCCCCAAACGCCCATTGCCAATTGGTAAAGCTTCCGTCCATTTTTCTGCAGGCTGATTATACCATAGTTTAAGATCGGAGTTTATCTTTTCTGTCTTTTTAGAACGTGTACAACTTGATACAACGAAAACTAGGAGGAATAAAATTAGAAACTTTTTAATTGTTATCTTCATTTTGAACTCGATTTTATTTTTGACTCAAAGGAATAACTACCCGATCCAACTGTATATATTGCGCATCCATCAATCGTGTTTAAGAACTTGATGTTTGGAACATTTGTAATATCAATTCCGCTTTCCCTTATTGCTGCTGTGTCTTCTGCTGGTATATAAATTTTAGCTGTTGTGTTTACAGGAATTTCTACATTTAATCGAAGTGTCTCTCCATCTAATTCCCATTCACTAACAATCTTTCCGTGTATTGAATTGTAATATGATTTTACCCAGTTGACTTCAGATATTATCTGCGGACGGATTACTATCTTGTTAAAACCGACAGCCGATGAATCAGCTTGGATACCGGCAACCCATTTGTAAAACCATTCACTTACGGAGCCAAACATCGGATGGTTATGCGAATATGTATTATCACTGAATTCCCAGTGTTCCCAAAGAGTTGTCGCTCCATCCTCGAGCATAAAGCCCCATCCCGGGAAACTTTTTTGATTTACTATCTGCGCAGCGGTTTCTGCTTGTCCATATTCTGAAAGGACATCCAATGAATACTTTGTTCCGAAAATGCCGGTTGTTAAGTGATCTTGATGTTCATCAACGTTCTTTACCAATTCATTAACCGCCTTCCCAATTTCATCTTTTGGTACTAAACCGGTATATATTGCAAACGCTTGACTACCCTGTGTATAAGGCGCAAACTTTCCACTACCTTTGTCATGAAATTTTTCTAGATATGCTTTCTTAATTTGCTCTGAAAGTTTATGATATTTTTCCGCATCATCAGTCCGACCAATGATCTCAGCTAGTTTAGACATGATCACTGCGCTTTGATAATAAAGCGGAGTTACCATCTCGGAGGTTGGTATTGGAGCTAGGCTTTCATGATCGCTTAGTCCATATGTAACTATTAATTCATCTTTTGAGATCACTCCTTCGAACCACTTGCGAGCCGTTTCATATTGTTCCTCGATAAGTGAAATATCACCGTAGTATTGATACAGTTCTAAAAGCGTTAGCGGATGAGCAAATGCCCATCCGATACCACAAAAATCGATTCCAACGTAAGGTGCAGTATCAGTTAATCGTCCATCTGGGAATGCAGCCTCTTGGAAATCCCGTACAACTTTCGGATAGAAATTCGACATATCAAAATTATAAATGAAGGCATCCGTAGTAGCGGCAAGATCACCACCGTAACCAAAACGCTCACGGTGTGGACAGTCGGATTGAACGCTGAACACATTGCTGAGAAATGTCCATTCCGTCATCTTCTGAATTTCATTGAATAATTCATTTGAACATTCAAACGAACCGGTCTTGGTAAGCGCGCTGCTCAAACGCAATCCCTCGATTGCATCAATTGATGGTTTA
>JAADIB010000361.1 GCA_013151565.1 Chlorobiota bacterium | reverse complement strand
CAAACCCCCTAAATTTCGTAGAATTATTATTCCAAATATTCGAGGTCGTCATGAAATATCTTAATAAACTTATATTTCTGATTATACTAATCTCTTCTATAACTTTTGCCCAGAATAAAAAATTTACAGTAGAGGATGTGGTTTTTAATTCAACAACTACATTAGCCCCTTCCACATTGAAACAACTGCAGTGGGTGCCGAATGAATACTCCTATAGTTATGTAGAAAAAGCTGGCGATTCCGATATACTGGTAAAGGGTTTTGCGACTTCCGGGAAAAGAGAAGATTTGATATCACTCAAGAAACTTTCGGATAAAATTCTCAGCTATTCGAGCAAAGTGCCGAAAAGTTTTCCTCAAATAACTTGGTTTGATGAATATAACTTTCATTTTAATACCAAAGATAAAATTTATAAGTATTCATGGGAAAATGATGTTTTAACCGTACTCGCCTCCCTTCCGCTTAATTCTGAGAACATTTTTGTTTCACCCGATGGAATTCATGCTGCATTCACAAAAAATAATAATCTTTATGTTTCTGTTGACGATAAAAATAACAAACAAATAACTTTTGATGACGGCTACAATATAACCAACGGAATAACTGTATCCCGTGAATGCTTCGGGATCACAAAAGGAATTTTCTGGTCGCCGAAAGGAAATTATGTTGCGTTCTATAGCGAAGACCTTTCTGAAGTAACCGATTATCCCCTTGTTGATATCTCTACAACTCCGGCTACACTTAAAAATATTAAATATCCCATGGCTGGACAAAATAGTCAAGTAGTGAAAATAGGTATCTACAATTTAAAAACGGAAACAACAATTTGGCTGAAAACCGACGGAGAGAAAAATCAATATCTGACAAGTGTAACATGGGGACCGGGAGAAGAATATATTTATACCGCCCAGCTCAATAGAGATCAGAACCATCTGAGATTAGTAAAGTATGATGCCGCCGACGGAACTTTGATCAAGGTACTGTTCGAAGAGGAAAGCACTAAGTATGTTGAGCCTGAACATCCACTACACTTTCTACCGAAGGATCCAACAAAGTTTGTCTGGTTTTCCGAGAGAGACGGGTGGAATCACTTGTATTTGTACAATACCGAAGGCGAATTGCTTAGACAGCTTACTTCAGGTAGTTGGGTTGTAACAAAGTTGGTCGGTTTTGATAAGAAAAACGAAAACCTATTTATCGTAGGGACAAAAGAGAGTCCGGTTGAAAGGCATTTATATAAAATTAATATTACGAGCAGAATGACCAAAAAACTTACAGCGAATATCGGCACACACAGAATAATGATGCACAATAGCGGACTCTATTTCATCGATCAGTTTTCTAGTTTAACCGTTCCCAATGAAATTTCGATACTGAACAATAAGGGTGAAGGTATCGGGCTTATTCACGTAGCGGAAAATCCGATAAAAGATTATGCTGTTGGTAAAACTGATATTTTCACTATCAAAGCTGCCGATAATTCCACCGACCTTTACTGCAGAATGATCTATCCTCCAAATTTTGACACTGCTAAAACTTACCCGGTCATCGTTTATGTCTACGGCGGACCTCATGTGCAGTTGGTAAACAATAAATGGAACTATGGGAAGTATGCATTCTGGTTCAAGTATATGGCACAGCATGATTATATCCTTTTTACAGTTGACAGCAGAGGCTCTGACAATAGAGGAATAAACTTTGAGCAGGCAACATTCCGCAATTTGGGCACAGTTGAAATAGCAGATCAATTAAAGGGAATCGAATATCTCAAATCAAAATCGTTTGTTGATCCGGAACGAATTGGCGTTTACGGATGGAGTTATGGCGGATTTATGACAACCTCGCTTATGACAAGAACCGACGCTTTTAAGGTTGGTGTTGCCGGTGGTGCAGTGATTGACTGGGATTATTACGAGGTGATGTACACCGAAAGATATATGGATACTCCGCAGACTAATTTTGAGGGTTACTCAAAAGCAAATCTGCTGAATTATATACCAAACCTCAAAGGTAAAAAACTACTTCAATTGCACGGAACAATGGATCCGGTTGTTGTTTGGCAGAACACTTTACAATATGCAAAAAAAGCGGCTGACGAAAACATCCCGCTCGATTACTATCCGTATCCTGGGCATGAACACCATGTATTAGGAAAGGATATGCTTAATCTGTACACGAAGATTTCAAATTACTTTTTGGATAATCTATAATTGACTAAACCACTATGGACTGCAAGACCATAGGTTTGGCTACAAATAAAATTCGTTTAGAAGCATTAATAAGCAAATTATAAAATACAAATAATTACCAAGTTTCAAACTCCAATTTTAAAATATATCGTTTTTGTGTTTTGTAATTTTTTCTGTATAACTTTTTGTGTTTTGTAAAATTGTAGCGATTCAGAGTCAAAATAATTTCAATTAATAAACCGGTGAACCGGTTATGTGTGACTTAACTTATTGCTAACCAACGACTTTGGTGTAACCATCCCTGTGGGAAAGTCGTTGGTTAATGGAAATGCATGAATAAATGACAACCAGTTTACTGGTTTTATAAATTCTTATTAACTGGAAAAGTATTTTTTTGTATATCCTTATATTTGTTGTTTTTACTGACCTTAATATTGACTCTGAATTGCTGTAAAATTGAGACTTGTTATTTATTTGTTATTTCTATTTTTATATTTGTTTTTTAATTCTAAATTTTTAGAAACTTAAGTGAGATGCATAGTTTTAACTCCGGCTAAGACCATAAAAATGCTGTTCAGAATTTGGACAGCGTTGTTAAAAGGTATAACCAAAAGAAGTAGTAACTCCCCAATCAACATGATCCGCATCTTCCGTTGCCGGTTGATTATCGGCATTATAATAATATTTCAGCTTGTAAACAAAATCGTTCCAGATCTCGATACTGCCTTCGATATTAAAGTCTGTTCTGAGACGTCCTTTCTCTGTTAAACTTGGGTACAAAGCAACATAGCTTAATAGTTTTGTTTTTGGAGGGGCATTATTAAATATTCTATATTCAAGATAGAGTAATCCTTCAAGGTTATTTTTTTGTCCTCCGTCTGACGCCCACTCACGATTACCAACTAAGTTCGCCGATATTTGAAGAACATTTCGTGCAGTATATATCAGCCTCCTGCCAAAACCGCTGCCTAATGACATCCTTAAGTCCAAACCTAATTGACTGTTTTGCTCACCTGATGAAAATGCTGCATAAAACCAATGCTTCGGCAGATCTCTGTTAAACCTGAGATCAGCATTATTTTTAGTTGTTCTATTCTCAGCATTTATATCATTAGTTAAATTTGAAGATACTTTCAAAGAAGCTTCAGATCTAAATACTCGGTAATTCAAATCACCTGATAGATCGTAATTAAGAATATTACTGCCTCGGGTATAGTTCAATCCAAAACTAAATCCACCACTGAATTTACCCCAGAATGCATCCTTTATTTTTGAAATTCTAACAATTTCAGAGCGTTTAACAATAAAGGATACTCTACTATTAACAATTAAATTTACTTCATTTAGATTTGAGGTAGTATCTATATATGCTAAATATTCACCACCTTTATCAAGAGTTACTTCAAACTTATACTTAGATTTTATTTGCGTAACATGATCCCATTTAACATCAACAGTGCTCATACCGTCAGTTTTATACAGAAGAACACCATACTGCAGTGTTTTTATCTCACCGGTGACCCAATCACCATTTTCCAGCCTTATAAGATCAGTTTTCTGAGCTTGGATTAAAATTGGTACTAATATTATGATTAACAATATGGATAAATTTATTTTCTTCAATTACACCGAAACGATTTTAAGTATAAAAGTAAAAATACGATTTTCTTGCTAAAAAAAGCCCTCAGAAACCCAAATTTTGCATCAGATTTATCCGCTAGTGGCGGGAAAACGTTAATGCAAAATCGACAAAGCTGGAGTAAGGGATGGCAACTTTATAATTATCACCATTTAGGTACCATCCCAACTCCAGCTAAGTCGGGGCAAGTTTTGTTATTATTAGCTCACAACTGTTTTGAGAATCATCGTATTTTTCCTATTGCACAATCTCGGTTAAATAAGTGCATTTTGAGGGTTAAAGGAATAGTTCTTTGATCTATAATTACTTCATCAAGATCATTTTTTTTACCGAAGTGAAATTCTCTTTACCTGAAATCGATTCGGCAGTAATACGATATAGATAAATTCCGGAAGTTAAGCTGCCCGCATTCCATTCCAGCGAATGATTGCCTGCCTGCACTACTTGATCAACAAGAGTGGTTACCGTTTCGCCCAGAATATTAAACACTTGTATCTTGACTCTGCTTTCCATCGGGATCGCATAGTTTATTTTCGTCGAAGGATTGAATGGATTCGGATAGTTTTGTTCTAAGGAAAATACTTTTGGGATCCGAACAATTTCATTTTCTACACCAACTACATCATCATATGAAACCACTATGGAAATCGTGTCAATCCAGACGCCGTCTCTTTCACCTTGTGCATCAGTGTATAGCCTGAATCTGAACCGTACATCTTCATTCCCTTGTCCGGTGTATTTAGTAAGATCAATTTTCTGCAATGAGAATGCCACACTATTTTGTGAGAATAAAAATTCCT
>JAADIB010000289.1 GCA_013151565.1 Chlorobiota bacterium | reverse complement strand
CGGGTTAATCGCCTTCCTTGTTTTCTATCTTTTCATTTTCCTTTTTAATTACCTTACCATTGTTATTAATTGTAACTTCCATTTCAGATTCACCTTTTTTCAGTTCAAATTCATAAGTTTTGCCGTCTTTATTTTCTGAAATTTCCGGTTCTTTTACTTTGTATCCGTCAAACTCATTCTTAAGAGCATTTTTAACATTATCAGGAATCTCTGATTCTTCAATTTCATATTCAGTTTCTTGCCATATTCCTTCTGTACTGAAATTAGCAGAATACTCTTTCCCATTCATTTTGAATTCTGCTTCCCATGCGTTTTTACTTTCTTTATCCCATTTTATTTTGGTTGCATTAGGGAATTTTTGCGAAAAAGCTGTCTTAACTTTTTCAGGAACACTATTCTCTGACTGAGCACATGCATTTATGCTAAAAATTGCAGCCACACCAATTACAAAAATTAAGTTTTTCATGATTTTATGTTTTAAGTGATTATTCCTGCAATGATACGATAGTAATCTAAAGGAAATTTCAAGCCATTTAAACCATATAATAACATATAAGGTTTTATACCAGTTATTCTATTTTATATTTTTCACACGGAAATCATCAAAATAGGTTATAGCATCTGATTTTGTCCAAAGGCCTGTTTTTCCTTCTTCCCTGAAAGTATTATCGGTGGTTTCTAATTTAAGTTTGTCATCAAAGTAGCATTGTATGTTGTTTCCTTTCATGGTAATTTTTATGATGTACCATTGTCCTGTATTTATAGTCATACTTGCACTTTTAAGCTGTTTCCTGTTACCGTTAACTACTTTATAAACACGAAAATTGTTTTCCAGCGGATTGGCTCGGGCAACATAATAATTATTTGCATCCCGGAAACGCCATACAAGGCCACCACCCTGGTCTATTCTGCCTTCAACTCCTTTAAATTTCACCGATATTTCTAAATCCTTGTATTTTAGTCCATCATTTGCAATAATATTAAAGCGGTATTCCGGTGTTTCATTTGAGATTTGTGCTAAAACATTGTTCCCATTATCATTACGAATTTCCCATTTACACATTTCTCCTTTGCCCGTTAAATAGTTTGTCCAACCTGCAGGAGTTTCGTTAATAATATAATTTTCAAAATTGATAACGGTATCTGTTACCTGAACTGAATCAGTTGAATTAAATGTGTTGTTTTTTCCTGTTGTTTGAAAACAACTAAAAAGTAGCGATGTAATTAATAAAATAATAAAATTCAATGTTTTCATAATGTGTAAAGTTTTAATTATTAATTAAACCATATTTGGTTAGTTTTTGAAATTCATTTTATGTAAAAATGTAGGTAAAACAATTAGTAAAAGTGGCAATCCAATAGTAAATCCGCCAATTACTGCAATAGCCAATGCTTGCTGCATTTGTGCTCCAATTCCAATTCCTAAAGCTAAAGGCATTAGAGCCAAAATAGCACTTATGGCTGTCATTAAGTTTGGCCGCATTCGCAAGGCAATGGCATTTTTTACGGCAAAATCCTTATCGTGTTCTTTCAAGTCGGCAAAATACTGATATACAGTAAAGATTGCATTTTCAGCAACTATACCTACAATCATAATTAATCCGGTATAACTACTCACGTTTAACGGAATGTTGAAAATATAAAGTAAAATTAAGCTACCTGTAATTCCCATAAGGGAAATAAATAGAATTAACAGAGCAATGCGCCAACGTTTAAACAAAAACATTAATACAGTAAAAACAAATAATGTTGCCAGTAACAGAATCATCATTAATTCGCTAAATGATTTTTGTTGCTGCGCATAAGCACCGCCATATTCAATAGAGTAAGTTGGTGGAAGCTTAACTTTGCTTGCAAATTCTGTTTTCAAATCGTTTATAGCACTTCCTAAGTCCCTGTTTTCAAGCCTTGAAGTAAGAATAATAACCGGTTTTAAGTCCTCACGGCTTTCAATTACATCGCCGGTTTGAGCATATATGTTGCAGAAAAATGAAAGTTGTCGCGTTGTACCGTCCGGTAAAAAAACGGGTTGTTTTTTTAAAACTTCAAGGTCGTTGTCGGCAAAATCAACAAAACGCATTACTACACGGCGCATTTGTTGCCCTTCCTGTATATCGCCAATTTGCAGGCCGGATGTCATTGCAGCCTGGTCCGGCGACGGGGATGGAATATCAGCACTTTTACCCACCGGAATCCCTTCAATAATAGCTTTAAGCTGCAAATCAAAATCTGTTAAAAAAATATTGTACAGAGCTAATTTGTCTAACTTGGGTTTAAAAATTAATGCCGGGCCTTCCGGAACTAAACCGTTATCAATATCAACAATTCCGGGAATACTATCCATTACTACCTGGCATTGTGCTGCAATATTTTGTAGTTTTTTATAATCATCACCAAATATTTTTATTTCAATAGGTTGTGCTTTTCCAATTAAATCTCCCAGCAAATCTGCAATTCGTTGTCCGAATTCTATTGTTAAAACGGGAACTTTTTGAGATATATCATGCCGAAGTTCAGAAATTACCTGTTCGGTTGATTTTTTTCTATCGTGCTTTAATTGAATAGAATAATCGCCTTCATTGGCCGGATGTGCCCTGAAGGCCATTCTAATTCCCGTTCGGCGAGAATAACTTTGCACATTTGGGTTAGCCATGATTACTTTTTCCATCTCCCGGCACAAGCGGTCGGTTTCATCAATATTTGTCCCCGGTGGTGAGTAATAATCAAGCACAATAGAACCTTCATCTAATTCAGGTAAAAATCCGGTTTGCAGTTTTGTAGTTGCGTAATAAGCAGAAAATAGCATTAGTAACACAAAAATTAATGAAATTGCCGGTTTATTATAAAACCAGGTTAATCCGGAAATAGATTTGAATTTCTCTTTCTTCTTGGGTTTTAGTCTTTGTTTGTACCCAATAAGAATATGAAAAACGGGCAATAATAGCCATGTTACCAAAAAAGAAACAATCATAGTTAATTGCATGGTATCAGAAAGTATTCTGAAAAAACTGCCTGCCAAACCACTCATCAATCGGAATGGGAAATGAATTACAATAGTTGTAAGAGAAGAAGCAATCATTGCAGGCAAAAGGAAATGAATGGACATTTGCACTATTTCGAAACGGTTTTTACCCGGGTGTTCTTCATGGTTTTTATATATTTGTTCAATAATAACAATGGCATCGTCAATAATTAAGCCTACGGAAGCTGCAATGGCACCAAGCGACATGATGTTTATAGTTATGCCTGCCAGATAAAGCACTATAAATGAAAATGCTACAGTTACGGGAATAGTTAAAACAACTACCAGGCTCGACCGCCATGAATGCAGGAAAAGAATGATTACAATAAGTGCAAGAAGCAAACCTTCATAAATTGTTCGCATTGCACTGTCAACACTTTCCATTACAAATGCACTTTGATTATAATATGGCTTTAACAGGAATCCGTGTGGTAATAGTTTCCTAATTTCATCTGCTTTTATTTCAACATCGTTGGCAAAATCAACGAGGTTAATTCCGGGTTGTTTTACTAAATCAATAATTACAGCATTGTTGCCGTTTGCATTAATTTTTACAAATTCCTGTTGCTCTTCCAATTTTATTTCAGCAATATCTTTTACCTTAATAATTCTGCCATTAATATTTTTAATAATAGTATTGTTTAATTCTTCAAGGTCTTGAACACGGGTGTCAAGCAAGGTTAAATACATTCGATAATGGTCGGGCAACAATCCGGCTGATTCGACAAAATTATTATTTTGAAATGCTGTGATAATATCTTGTGGAATCAGTCCCAGTGCCGTCATTTTATCAGGAAAGGGTGCAATTATATATTCTTTATTTCGCCCTCCGCGAATAATTACATTGGAAATTCCGTTAATTTGAGAAAATCCGGGACGGACAATTAAATTGGCAACATCTTTCAGGTCAACATCAGTTTTTGCAGGGTTTTCGAGCGTATAGCCATATACAGGGAATAGTGATTGGTTCATTACTTCGGTTGAAATATTAACCCCGGGAGGGAGGAAGTTTTTTATTTCGTTAATACGGCTTTCTAATTGTGGTTTTAAAGCATAAATATCTAATCCCCACTCAAAATAAACTTCAACAGTAGCACTGCCTCGGCTGGTATTACTTTTTACAATTCGTACGCCGTTTACTTTTTTTACAGCACTTTCAATAGGTTGAGTCACTGTAATCATCATGCGGTCGATAGGAAGTTGTCCGGCATCAATAATGAGCGAAATTCTGGGAAATTGAACAGCAGGAAAAAGATTTGTTTGCATTTTGACAAACGAAAAAATACCCGCTGCAAAAATTAGTAATCCTACAAAAAGGATTGGCTTGGTAAGGATTTTATAATAATTTCTCATAGTTTTTCTTTGTGTTACTTCGTGTTATACTTTGTGAAACTTTGTAGATATTTATTTACCACAAAGGAACACTAAGGATTTCACAAAGGTTGATTTATAAAATAACTCGTTTAATACCATCTTTAAAAATGCAAAATACATGAGCCATACGTATATCTGCTAATAAATCAACAGATTTGAATTCATAATATAAACACTCTTTATATGCACTTTCTAATAATTCCGGTATTAATGCCGAATGAACTTTAAAAGAACAA
>JAADIB010000362.1 GCA_013151565.1 Chlorobiota bacterium | reverse complement strand
CTATGGGTGAAACCCATAGTTAAGAACAAACAAGAAACAATCTACAATCCCGAAAACTTTCGGGAGTTGTCCATAGGACTCTTAAAGAGAATTATAATTGCTGAATTAATTAGAACTTAGCTAATAGAGATTTTATTTTTTGTAACTAATTTTAAAATTAAGAGTCTAAAGAGAAAAACAAATTTGGGAGGATAAAAGTATGTACAAATTCAAAACAACTGAAAGAACAAAATTATTTGCAATAACAATACTCACATTTTTCGGACTCTTATTCAACTCAACTTTTGCAGAGGGAAAAACTTTATATGAAAAATCTTTTGAGGCAAACAGCGGTGAGTTGCTAAATGTTAAAATAATGTCCGGAGATATTGAAGTAAGCTCATGGGATAAGAATGAAGTAAGTATTATTGTTACCGGTGATGAAGACATAAACGAATACCTTGATTTCTTTTTTAAAAAGACGGATGCCGGAGTGGAAGTTAAAACAGAAAAAAAATCAAGCTGGAGCAATTGGTCAAGTACACCTAGATTTAAGGTTATAGCTAAAGTACCGCAGAATTTTGATACAGAACTAAAAACCTCCGGTGGTGATATTGATGCAAAAATGTTAAATGGAAAATTAGAATTAGCAACATCAGGCGGTGACGTTTCAATATTTGATTCGAAAGGAGAGGTATTGGTCAGAACATCAGGCGGTGATGTTAAATCTGTCAACTTTGACGGACCATCAACTTTAAGAACTTCCGGAGGTGATATTATTGTAAAGAATAATAACGGTTCTACAGAAGCAAGAACATCTGGCGGCGACATAAAACTAAGTGTAAGCAACGGTAAAGTTATCGGAACAACAAGCGGTGGAGATGTAGAACTCGATTATACAGGTAATAATGAAGGAATAGACCTCACTACTTCCGGTGGTGATATTTATCTTAAACTTCCATCCGACTTTACAGCAGACATTTCGTTAGTATCTTCCGGCGGTGAAGTAAAGTGCAACTGCTTTCCAATAAAGATAAAGGAAATCAAAAAGTCACAATTTTACGGAAAGCTTAATAACGGCGGGGCAGAAGTACAATGCAAAACAAGCGGCGGTGATATTATAGTAGAGAATAAATAGAAAAATTTAATTATATCGCAAAGCACACGGAGAAGCATTATTTCATGGCACTCAAGGTCGTACATAATCATACAGCCATCAACCATTCGATGACTGAGATTGTGTCCTCTTGTCACCGAATGGTCGGTGACATCACAATAATGAATCTCTCCGCTGCAACCGGCGGGGAATTCATCCTTATCCGCCTTTGAAAAATTTTATAATTAAATAATATCGATTTGATCAATTGTTGCAGTTAGAGGATTTCATATACATATTAAATATTATTCTCATTTTTTGACCTATCTATCCATTGGAATATATATCATTATTCGGTAATTTTAAAATACAATTCACGATTAAAAAATCTTTTTTGCTTCGGAGAGAAAATGAAAATCGATTGGAAAGAATTCCTTGACAAAACAATCACTGTTACAATGAAAGAGAATTACGGGGTTGTCTATAATGGTAAAAGCAACGACCAGCCTGCTTTTTATGAAATTGTATTTAAGACCGGCAAGTTAGAAAAAGTTTTTGATGACGGACTTTTACTCAGTGCAGAAAGAGACGAGCAAAAGTATAAGATCTTCATCCCTTACGAGTCAATCAAGTGTGTGGAGATCTTTTAAAATATGATCAGAAAAATATTTCTTTTGATCATCTTCTTTAGTGTATCAGTAATTGCAGGAGAAGATTTTGAGATCAAAAGTTTACGGATTTACCAAACTGGTGACGAAACCTCGTTCCCGATTCTTTTCCGCGATACAAAGATCACAATCGAGTTCGATCTGAAATCTGATAATACTCCAAATTGGGAAATATTATTCCGATTCTGCGATCAGAATTGGGAACCATACGAGGATTATCTATACGCTAATGAGATAAGCAACACCGAACGGAATCTATGGTTCAATGTCCTTCCATTTATAAGTGATAAAGCAAGGTATCATTACAAAGGAACTTTCCCGAATGAGAATGTGACTTTTCCTTTTGCCGGTAAGTGGCAGTTTTATATAATTGATCCGAATGATAATGATTACGTTTACGGTATGGGCAGATTTTATGTTATCAAAAAGAATGAAGTGTATCTGCGTACTTCACTAAAAAGCGAGAGGCTAGAAGGCGCTGATGCCGATCCTGCATCATTCGGTGAGATCTATAATCTAAAAGTATCTTTCAGATTACCTGATACTCTATTTACTCAGCAAGTGAAAAATATTGAAATAATTGAGAACCGGAAGATTTCATATCCTATAATTATAGAAAAGACATACGGCGATATGTACCGTTATTATGAAATTGACGGGACTAAATCTCTATCTTTTTTTGCAAAGGACATTCAGCCGGGGAACGAGTATAGACAGGTTAATTTGATGAATAAGTCAAAGTATAATCCGCCAAAAACATATGCGCGCTTTGACGGAGTTGATGTTTCAAGGAAATTCAAACCAGGCGGAAGAGATTTTAACGGCGGATCGAAACTAATGAACTATAAAGATGAATATGCCGAATATATGGATGTGGAGTTCAGGTTAAGACTGCCCGATAATTATTATCAAGATGTTTTTCTTGTTGGAGCTTTCAACGATTGGGAGGTCCTCCCGGAAAATCTAATGAAAGAAAATGATGGTCTTTTCACAAAAACCATTGAACTAAAAAGGGGAATATACGATTTTCAATATGTAACTGCCGATATGAAAGATGATTATCCCGAAAATGAAAATTGGATTGAACTTGAAGGCAATGATTGGCGCACGGTAAATGATTATTTCATATTTTTATTTTATGATTCTCCGGAATTAAGTGGATATGATAAAATTATTGGTTTTGTTCAAATAAGAAGCGGAAGGCAATGAGAGAAATCAAAATTGGTATAATCGGTACGGGGCATTTAGGTAAACTTCATACAAAACTTTTAAAACAAGTAAATAATTGCGAGTTAGTCGGGGTTTTTGATAAAGATTACGAGGCAGCAAAATCTGCAGCAGATGAATTTAAAACAAAAGCATTTGAAAATATTGAAGATATACTGGAGCAAATTGATGCTGTTGCCATAGTTGCAACTACGAGCGCACACTACGAACTAGCGAAATTAGCTCTGGACCATAATGTAAATGTATTCGTTGAAAAACCGATCACGGCAGAAATTTGGGAAGCAGAAGAGTTAGTAAAACTTGCCGATGAAAAAAAATTAAAACTGCAGGTCGGGCACATTGAAAGATTTAATGCAGCGTTAGTATCACTCGAAAAATATGATCTCAATCCTATGTTTGTGCAGACAGATAGACTTGCGCAGTTCAATCCTCGCGGTACCGATGTGGCTGTTGTGCTTGACCTCATGATTCATGACATCGATATAATTTTAAGTCTTGTAAAAAGTAAAGTAAAACATATCAGCGCTAGCGGTGTGAATGTTGTTTCGGATAGTTTGGATATTGCCAATGCTCGTCTAGAGTTTGAGAACGGTGCGGTTGCAAATGTTACCGCAAGCAGAATATCACAGAAAAAAATGCGAAAGATGAGGATGTTCCAGCGTGACGCATATATCTCACTCGATTTTATAACCGGTGTTTCGGAAATTTACAGACTTATTTCTCCGGATGATAAAAGTCTTGAACATTTTATTACTTTTGGTGAACTGGGTGTCGGTGAGAACAGAAAAGCTGTTATATACGAACAGCCTGAGCAGAAAGAGATAAACGCATTGAAATACGAACTGCAGCTATTTGTTGATTCGGTCATCCATGATACAACCCCTATAGTTTCAGGAGATGATGGATTAAGGGCGCTAAAGGTTGCAGATATGATCATGAAGAAAATTGAGGAATCAAGAAAACAATTGGAAGATTCATTCTAGAGTTCATTTTCTTACCGCAGAGATACAAATCGAATATATTGTAGGGAACGAATATTTTCGTTCCCTACCTTTTAAATATCCCCTCCTCGCAGGGGATTAAGGGGTGGGTAAAAAAACTAAAACGGACAAGTCATGACTTGTCCCTACAATGCTGCACTATTATTTTTATATCGTGAACAAATAATTGAAACACCAAATGCATGACTTTTTAAAAAAGTCGGGCATTCACTCTCAAAACTCTCTGCTGTAAATAATAATTTCTGTGTTATTACGTCTCAGCAATAATAATATTATATGGGTGACTTTATAGTCACAATGTTATTCAGATATCCCTCAAAAAACATCACAATAGTTAGAACATTTCTTTTATCAAATAAGTCTTTATAGTATATTTATAATTGAAATTTTCTGATGCCAAACCTCAATAGATGAGAAAAATCATAATTTTCATATTTGCAGCTACAGTTAACATTCTTGCTCAGAATATTAGTCAGAATCTTGAGCAGAGTGCAGCCGATTCTATTCTATCGGTTGTTGCGGATTCATCTGAAATAATAGACACTCTTAAAAAGCATACACAATCCGATTTGGTAGATATTGTTTATGCAAATGCTTCCGATTCCCTAATGTTTGATGTGAAAGATAAAAAGATGTATCTCTATGGCGATGGAGATATCAAATATCAGC
>JAADIB010000157.1 GCA_013151565.1 Chlorobiota bacterium | reverse complement strand
CACGAACAATCTCCAATAGTCGCTTTATCACAGCTTTGTAATTTATTCCCAGATCACCCTGATTGGATAAAATGGTATTCAGCTGTATCACTATATTCTGAGTATCAAAAAACAGTCTCCGCAATTAATGAGCCTTACTTTATTACACCTGCATCTATTTACGATATTAATGAATCTAAATCCGCCGCATATCTTAAACAGATTCAAAATGGGTTTCAAATAAGTAAAACTCATTTTATTCGTCGCTTTCCAATCTGGTGGAGTCAGACCTATCGTGGTAACAACGCAGTGCTTCTCTCACAAGTTAAAGCTTTATCTACTGCCGCTGTTTTAAGACGTGATTCAACTTTATTTAATTTAGCGCAAAGCGGTATGGAATGGGTTGTAGGTAAAAACCCATTTGCTCAAAGTATAATGCTTGGTGAAGGTTACGACAACCAATTGCTTTATAGTCCAACTTCGGGAAATATTGTAGGTGCTCTACCGGTTGGGATACAAACCTATTTCAATCGCGATGTGCCGTATTGGGCAAGCGAGAATCAATCTTGTTTTAAAGAAGTTTGGGTTCATCCAACCATTCGTTGGTTAAGTTTAATGAACGATATGTCTGAATTCTCAAAAAATTATAAAACCAATTTAGACGAGAAAAAGCAAGTTAGTAATTTAAATTTTGCACTCTCACAAGAAACTATGCAAGATGGTTCTGTCTCGATAACAATAACAGCAGAAGCAACGGAAACAGAGGTTTTTAAATATACTATTCGTGTATTTAATCTCCAGAGTAAAAGTTTTGATGGTATGATTGAGATAGATAAAAACAAACCGACCACTACGATTTGGAAAGCAAAAATGAAATCAATAGATGAACCTTGGATAGCAGTAATTATTCCAAATAATGATCTATCATTACGACAAGAAATAATTGGATCAACACAGTCTCATTCAGTAAATGGTCACAATCAATTGTTTGTCTGGTCGAACGAAGACCTTAAAAGAGTAGAAGCAGAACAAGAAATTGTAAATATACCTGTTCCAAAAAATGAAAAGAATATGGCAGCGAAAAACAAGGATTCTACTCATGGAGAAACGCTTGAAATGATTTTGATCCAGTCGGGAAGTTTTCAAATGGGTTCTCCGATCAACGAGCGTGGTTCACTAAGTGAAGCGGAAGTAATGAGTAACGTCACCATTTCCCATCCGTATTTTCTAGGTGAGCATGAAGTCACGCAAGCTGAATGGGGAAATGTTATGGGTACTAATCCTTCACAATATAGAGGAAAGCCTGATAATCCTGTTGAAAGTATTTCATGGGAGCAAGCGGTAAAATTTTGTAATGCATTAAGTCGGATAAATGGATATGAGCCAGCCTATGATGAAGTTACCTGGAAACGTAAACCCGATGCTGATGGATTTCGACTGCCGACAGAGGCTGAGTGGGAATATGCTTGCCGAGCTGGAACAACAACACGGTTTTCATTTGGCGATGCACTTGATGCTTCAGATGCAGGAGATTCTTTCTCAAAGACATTGGATAAATATTTATGGTGGCGCGGCAACAATGGAGGTTCATCATCATATTTTGGATCTGGCACAAAACCGGTTGGAGTAAAACTGGCGAATCCATGGGGACTTAAAGGTATGCACGGAAATGTTTCCGAGTGGTGCGAGGATTATTGGGTAACAGAACGAGATACGGGAAAAGTAGTTGATCCTCTAGGACCAGCAAGCGGCTCATCCCACGTTATTCGAGGAGGATACTTTGGAAGTTATGCACGTTACTGTAGATCGGCTAGTCGTTATTGTGATGCCGGTGACCATTATGGTGACTACGATTTTGTGGGCTTTCGTATTCTTCTTCCTGCTACGGCTGAAAGGATGAAAAATATTCCTAAAGTGGTTACGAAATGAGATCAGCAAGAAAGGAACAAATACATAGAGAAAAGTTAAATAGAACTTTTGAATTTGAAATAATAAATATCATGATTTTATAAAAAATATAAAGGAAAATATATGAATACATTTACACTATTGGATTGGATTGTTATCGGATTATACTTTTCTGTAATTCTTGGAATTGCATGGTGGGTGATCAAACAAAAACAAGAATCGACAGAAGATTACTTTCTTGCTGGTCGTCATGCCGGGTGGTTTGTGATTGGCGCTTCGATATTTGCTTCTAACATCGGCTCGGAGCATATTGTAGGTTTAGCGGGTACTGCCGCTGAAACCGGCGTTGTGATGGGACAATATGAACTTCACTCGTACATTGCTTTAATACTTGGATGGGTGTTTATTCCGTTTTACATGAGAAGCCGCGTTTTTACTATGCCTGAATTTTTGGAAAAACGTTACTCCCCATCAACCCGCTGGTTCTTGTCGGTAATTTCTCTTATTGCGTATGTATTTACAAAAATTTCCGTAACGGTATATGCCGGTGCTGTGGTTTTTGAAACTTTAATGGGAGTGGAATTCTGGACGGGTGCATTGATCGTGATAATCCTTACGGGTATATATACTGTCTTAGGTGGTTTAAGAGCAGTGATTTATACCGAAACAATTCAGGCAGGTGTGCTTATTATTGGTTCGGTTACAATAACAATAATGGGTTTATCTCAAATTGGAGGGTGGGATAATTTAGTCGCTACCGCCGGCAGCGGTCATTTTAATCTTTTCCTGCCATTGAGTGATCCGGATTTTCCTTGGCTGGGTATGGTGCTCGCTTCACCCATTGTCGGGATCTGGTATTGGTGTACTGATCAATATATTGTGCAGCGTGTGCTTGCCGGAAGGGATGAACAGCAAGCGAGACGCGGGACAATTTTTGCTGCATATCTAAAATTGTTGCCGTTCTTCATTTTTATCATCCCGGGAATTATTGCCTATGCATTGCTTCAGTCTGGTCAATTGGATTATGCGTCTTCTGATCAAGCTTTCCCGACACTAGTTAAAACATTATTGCCATCAGGGTTCAGAGGTTTGATTGCCGGTGGTTTATTAGCGGCTTTGATGAGTTCTCTAGCTGCGGTTTTTAATTCAAGCTCAACACTTTTTACAATAGATATTTATAAAAAATTGAAACCGGAAACTTCAGAAAAGAAGTTAGTAGTTATTGGCAGAATTGCAACTGGAGTTCTAGTAGTTTTTGGAATAATATGGATACCGGTCATGCAGGTAATTTCAGGTCAGTTATATCATTACTTACAGAGTGTTCAATCTTATATTGCACCTCCGATCGCAGCGGTATTCCTGCTTGGAATATTCTGGAAAAGAATTAATGCGAAAGGCGCCATTACTGCTCTAGTTGGTGGATTCCTTGTTGGAATGTTCAGGTTAGTAATGGAAGTATTCAAAGACGATTTAACCCCAGGAAGTTTTATTTATTATTTTGCAGATGTGAACTTTCTTTATTTTGCAGTTTATCTCTTTATATTTAGTATTATTTTGCTTGTAGGAGTATCATATACAACGGCAACTCCGGACTATGATAAAATAAACGGATTAACATATGGGACAACGGTTTTAAGCGATAGAGAAAAATCCAGAAAAAGTTGGAACAACACGGATATGGTATTAAGTATAATTGTAATAGTTATCATTGCCGCAATTATGATCTATTTTTCTCCAATTGGAATTGCGAGTTAACTAAAAATTTTTGACACATAGCAGAGCAGTAAAAATCTGAAAAGAAAATAAAAATAAAATGATATGAAGATAAGTTCAAAATTTTTTGGTTGTTCACTCAAAGAATACAGCACTGTGGTCAACTGGCGCGACACAATGAATTATGCGGCGGCTGTTAACGATAATAATCCCCGTTACTTCAACGATGAACAGGAATCAGGCATCGTTGCGCCGCCAATGTACAGTGTGGCAGTCACCTGGTCTATTCTGGAAAAATTATCGGAATATATTGACGCTGATGATTTCCCGATAGAGATTTTACGCACACAAGTACATTACAGCGAGTATCTCCAATTTCACATACCCATTAAACCGGGAGATGAATTACGAATCAGCGGAGTCATTGCTGCTATATTACCAAGTAAATCCGGGACCAACATCATCATACGATTTGATGCGGTCAACCAGGATCGAAAACCAGTATTTACAGAATATATCGGCGGAATGATGCGCGGTGTCACCTGTACGGATGCAGGAGCCGGGGAGGAAATGCTGCCCCAAATTCCACCTTCCCCGGAAGTGGAAGTGCCTATTTGGCAGCAGACCATTAGGATAGACCCGCTGCTTCCTTATATTTACGATGGATGTACGAATATCGTTTTTCCCATTCATACATCACAAAAATTTGCCCGCGAGGTCGGATTACCTGGTATCATTCTTCAAGGTACTGCTGCTCTAGCTTTTGCGGCACGTGAATTACTCAATCGTTATGGAAAGGGCAATCCTGTTACATTGCAAGTGCTTGCCTGTAGTTTCGCCGGTATGATACGACCGGATACAGACATCAAAATACAGCTATTGAGTCGCAAGGATAATGGAGGGTTTACAGATCTGTTCTTTCGTGTCCTTGGGAATCAAGAGCAAATTGTAATTAAAAACGGTTATGCACGAATAAAAAATATTTAGAATTTATACAAAAAATAAAAGAGAAACTTATGATCTGGAAAACATTAAATCAAACTTGGCATTA
>JAADIB010000170.1 GCA_013151565.1 Chlorobiota bacterium | reverse complement strand
ACTCTTTATCCAGCTTATCCGAATCCGTTTAATCCTTCTGTAACAATCAACTATTCAGTTGCAAGTGCTATGGATATCCAAATAAAAATATTTAATTTACAAGGTGAGTTAATAACTACTTTAGTCAATGATTATAAACCAATCGGTAAATATTCAAGTATATGGAAAGGCATGGATAGTAATAATCATCATGTTAGTTCCGGGGTATATTTTGTTAGATTAACTGCTGGAGAATTTACACAATCACAAAAAATTATTTTTCAAAAATGAGAGGAGGAACCATGAAAAAGCAAAACTTAAATAATTCTGTTAGGAAAATACTGCTAGTTGTTCTAGGAGTATCAGCATTACTTTTTTCTTTGCAGTGTTTAGCTCAAGATGACAATCATAAATCAACGGCTATCTGGGAACCTGTACCAGTTGTTGTTACGCCTGGTGTCGGCACAGCGCCTCCGTCAGATGCAATCGTTCTGTTTGACGGGAAGAATATGGACGAATGGGAAAGCACTAAAGGAGGTCCGTCAAAATGGAAGTTGGGAGACGGTGCTATGACAGTTGTAAAAAAAACCGGAAGTATACGAACAAAAAAAGCATTTGGTGATTGTCAGCTTCATATTGAATGGAGAACTCCTGCTGTAGTAGTTGGTGACTCACAAGAAAGAGGAAACAGCGGAATCTTTCTGCAGGAACGTTATGAGCTTCAAGTATTAGATTCATACAACAATAAGACTTATGTGAATGGTCAAGCTGGCAGTATCTATAAACAACATATACCGTTGGTAAATGCTTGCCGCCCACCTGGAGTATGGCAGACTTACGATATCATCTATACAGCGCCGGTATTTAAGGAAGACGGAACAGTTGAGAAGCCGGCTTATTTTACAGTTTTACAGAATGGCGTGTTAATTCAGAATCACGTTGAAGTTAAAGGTAACACGGTTCATTCCGGACAGCCTCATTATGAGAAACATAATCCAAAAGAACCGATAGCATTACAGGATCATGGCAATCCGGTTAGTTATAGAAATATCTGGATTCGTGAATTATAAAAAGTAAGAAATAATATATACTAAATATTAAAAAACAAATTGATCGGCTGATATATGATAACTCATTTCAAATCGAATTTCGTACGGAAAGCAATAAAATTATTTACAATAATTCTGAGTCTGACGATTATTTCGTCATGCAAAAGTTCAACTGAGCAAGAACTAACTAAGTATGTTGATCCATTCATTGGAACTGCTGGACATGGGCATACGTTCCCGGGAGCAACACTTCCTTTCGGTATGGTACAAATAAGCCCCGATACCAGAATGGAGAATTGGGATGGTTCTTCCGGTTATCATTATTCTGATAAAACGATCATGGGGTTTAGCCAGACCCATCTAAGCGGAACCGGTGCGCCGGAATATTGTGATATTCTGTTAATGCCTACAGTTGGTAAAGTGCAAGTACTTGTCGGTGATGAAAATGATTCTAAAACAGGCTACCGTTCTTCGTTCAGTCATGATAATGAATATGCTTCTCCTGGTTATTATCGTGTTCTGCTTGATGATTATAATGTAAAAGCTGAATTGACTTCTACTTTGCGAGCTGGATTTCATCAATACACTTTCCCTGCTTCTGATAGTTCAAATATTATCATAGACTTGTTAAACCGTGACCGTGTACTTGATTCGGAAATTCATATAATCAACGATTCCGAGATATCCGGTTTCAGACGGTCAACTCGCTGGGTAGAAGATCAGCATGTTTATTTCTATGCTAAGTTTTCAAAGCCGTTTAAAAGTTTCGGTATTGCTGTAAATGATGAACTGGTTGATAACATTAGAGATGCAGAAGGTAAAAATATAAAAGCATTTGTTAGTTACAAAACCAAGCAAGATGAGAAAGTGCTTGTGAAAATCGGTATTTCGTCGGTCAGTATTGATAATGCTAAAATGAATCTTGAAGCTGAGATCAAGGATTGGGATTTTAGCAAGATCAGAGAGCAAGCCAATGATATGTGGAATAAGCATCTTTCTAAAATAAAGATCGAAGGCGGAACGAAAAAACAGTTTCGCATATTTTATACTTCGTTGTATCATACTGCAATTGAACCGAATCTATTTAATGATGTTGACGGTCGCTATCGTGGAGTTGATCTTAAAATTCATAAAGCAGATGGGTTTTCACGATACACAGTTTTTTCTCTTTGGGATGTTTTCCGTGCTGAGATGCCGCTCTATACAATTCTTGAACCCTCAAGAATGAATGATTTTATAAAATCATTTTTGGCTGCTTATAAAAATGGAGGCAGACTGCCGCACTGGGAAATATGGGGAACTCATTCCGGTTCAATGATCGGGCATCATTCCTTGCCTGTTATCTTGGATGCATACAATAAGGGAATAAGAAATTATGATGTTGACCTTGCATATAAAGCTATGAAGAACCAAGTTGATAAGGATGGTTATTATGCGAGAATGGGATATATTCCCGCAGATAAAGGGAGCGGTTCGGTTTCCGTTGTTATGGAATATTCTTATGACGATTGGTGTTTGGCTGAGATGGCAAAGAATTTGGGCAAGGAAGATGATTATCTAATTTACCAGCAGCGTGCACAGTTCTATAGGAATTTGTATGACCCATCTACAGGGTTTATGCGTCCTAAAAATACAGACCGCAGTTGGGTTGAACCGTTTGATCCGACAGAGGGAAGCGAGCATTTTGTGGAAGGTAATTCATATCAATACAGTCTATTTGCTCCTCATGATATTTCCGGGTTGATTCAACTTATCGGCGGTGATAAAAAATTTGAGGATTGGCTGGACAGTCTTTTCACTGTTAAGTCAAAGCATGATACGTCGGTTCTGGATGCGAGTGGACTCATCGGGCAGTATGCACATGGAAATGAACCGAGTCATCATATGGCTTATCTGTATAACTATGTTGGCGCTGCTCCTAAAACACAGAAGATGGTTAGACAGATTCTTACTACATTGTATGATGATAAACCGGACGGATTGGAAGGGAATGAAGATTGCGGACAAATGTCGGCTTGGTATGTCCTTAGTTCTATGGGATTCTACCCTGTCAATCCCGGGGATGCAAAATATGTTATCGGTTCCCCACTGTTTGAAAAGGTCACTATAAATCTTGAGAATGGTAAGCAGTTCGTTATCGAAGCTAAAAATGTATCTGATAGAAACATGTATATTCAATCAGCAACTTTAAATGGGAAACCTTACACAAAGTCGTGGTTTACTCACGATGTAATAACAAACGGCGGTAAATTTGTTTTTGAGATGGGATCAATACCTAATTATGACTGGGGTACATCAAAAGCGGATAGACCTTCAACTCCACTGTTGCAGCCAACAGTTTCAATGCCTTATGTAATAGACCCTGAAAGAAATTTCCTGAATAGTATAAAAGTAACTTTAGGTTGCGATACTAAAGGTGCAAAGATATACTATACAACCAACGGAAGTGAGCCGACAGAAAAGTCAAAGCTTTATACTGGTCCCTTCAAATTGAGGAAAACAACTTTGCTGAAATTTAAAGCTTTTAAAAACGATCTGCTGAACAGTCTTGCAGCTTTTGAGAAGTTCAACAAGCTTGAATATGAAAAGTATAAGGACTACACAGGCGTTCCGATGCAGCAAGGTTTGAAATATAAATATTATGAAGCAAAGGTAATGTGGGTTAAAGAATTAGCTCCTTTAAAACCAAAAGAAGTTGGTGTCATTTCTCATTTCACAATTGATAACCGCAAAAGGGATAATAATTTTGCTTATAGGTATGACGGATATATTAAAGTACCAAAAGATGGAATTTATACATTCTACAATAAGACAAATGACGGAAGTGTTTTATATCTAAATGGGGATGTATTTATTGATATGGACAGCGGACATCCCGCTTATGAAGTTTCCAAAACAATAGCTCTTAGAAAAGGGTTGTATAAGATAACACAAAAGTATTTTCAAATGGCTGGAGGGTTTATGAATAAAGTAAGCTGGAAAGGTCCTGGGTTTGAAAAAACAGAGATTCCCTCATCTGTATTGTTTCATAGGAAATAATAAATAGCTTACTCACAAAAAGGAATTGAATTAGTGAAAAATATATTAAAAACATTATTAACTGTTTCTCTTGTCTTCTTACTTGTTTCATGTAACTCACAAAAAGATATCGGTAAAGAGATAACCTTACGTCTTGAACCAAGTAAAGGAAATCCTCGTAACAGTGAAGGTGATTTTATCCGGCTTAAAGATGGTAGGATCCTTTTTATCTATTCGCATTTTACTAGCGGCTCAGGTGATAATTCCTCTGCGTATTTGGCTGGACGTTATTCTTCTGATGGAGGTAAAACATGGAGTGATAAGGATGTAACAATTCTTCCGAACGAAGGGGGGATGAATGTAATGTCTGTTTCGTTGATCCGCTTGGATGAAAACCGGATTGCATTGTTTTATTTGAGGAAGAATTCAGAGACTGACTGCATCCCGCTAATGAGAATATCGGATGACGAAGCAAAGACTTGGAGTGATGCAAAGGAGTGCATTACTGATGTTCCGGGTTATTATGTGATGATGATAGAGTTGTTAAGTTGAAAAATGGGCGGATCATTTTGCCTCTCTCTTTACACAATACTCCCGACAGCGATGGATGGTTCAATGGCAGACTGATCTGTTATTACTCCGATGATAACGGTGAAACTTGGATTAAAGGTGGAGAGGTTCCTAATCCGAATAACGTTACCTCACAAGAGCCGGGATTGATTGAATTAAGTGATGGAAGATTGATGCAATTTTGCAGAACCGATGCAGGAGTTCAATATGTTTCTATCTCTAATGATCATGGAGAATCATGGTCAGAATTACGACCGGGAAATATTAAGTCTCCGCTTTCACCTGCCTCGGTAGAGAGGATTCCTCAAACAGGTGATTTGCTTTTAGTATGGAATAATAACTATGAAGATTCAAGAGACGGTGGAAGACGTACACCGTTTAACCTTGCTATTTCAAA
>JAADIB010000034.1 GCA_013151565.1 Chlorobiota bacterium | reverse complement strand
AGATAAGGTATATGGAAACTAGGTTCGTTCCCCATTGAAAACTGACCTACTAATCCAGTCGCATCAGGAAACTTTGCCCAAAACTGAAATTTTCTTCTTCCAAGATCTTCGCGAAATAGCTGGTCGAGATTACTTATAAATTCCTTTCGTCCACCCATTAAATTAATTAAGCCGTGAATATCATGCTGAACCTGCCAAGCGTAAGTATATCCATTGTTTTCATCGTAATAATCACGTCCGCCCGGACCGCCGTCAAATTTCGGATCAATCTCAATCCATTCCCCTTTTGAATTTTTGGGCCAAAACATTTTTTTACTAGAACGATATAAATTTTTGTAATTTTTTGACTCTGCAATAAAGTAGTCATAATCCTTTTTCTTACTTAATTCTTTAGCCATCTCGGCAAGCGCCCAGTCGTCATAGCTATGTGCAAGAGTAACGGCAACACTTTCACGTTTTTCAAAACTATCAACTTCTTTATAAGTTTCTTTTTCGCCCGGTTCAAGAGCCGGATAGAATCCATTTTCACGGTAGAAGTAATCAAGTTCCATTTTTGGTCCATTACGCCAGGGAAGCATTGTTGCTTCCTCAGCATTTTTCTTCATCCCTTCATATGCCTTCTCTACATCATAATTGCGGATCCCTTTTCTCCATGCATCAAGGAAAACTATTGTAGAATGGAATCCGTTCATCACCGCGCCGTCTCCATAAAGCTTAGGGAATTGAGGCATCCAGCCAGACTGCTCATACATGTCAACATAGGATTGCAGCATGTCTGCTTCTATTGCGGGGTCTAATAACATACGCAGCGGATGCATTGCAAGATATGTATCCCAAACTCCATCGTCAACGTAAAAATTACGATCACTTTTATGTACTTTATGATCATAAGCGCTGTAATACTTTCCATCTTCGCTGATAGTTACCATTCGCCCATAAGTTCGATACAAAGCTGTATAAAAAGTTCGTCGTTGTGCTTTAGTACCTCCTTTTACTTGTATACGATCGAGGTCCTTCTCCCATATTTTTTTACCTTTATTTTTTAGGGATTCAAAGTTCCAGTCAGGAATTTCTTTATCAAGATTGGCTTTGGCTTGTTCTATACTTATGAAGGAAATGCCGTACTTAAATTCAACAACCTGATTCTCTTCTTTTACGAATTCGAATAAAGCAACAGGTTCTTGTTTGCCTGCCTCGCTTTTAACGTTAAGTGTGGTCTGCTGATCAAGAGAGGCGTTTCCTTCAATATTGAATTCTCCATAAACAAAGGCTCTCATTCCCTCAAATACTTCAACACCGGAAATTGTATTCCCTGAGATAATATCCCATTCACCATCAAAGTTAATTTGCAGTTTTACTAATTTTCTGCTTTTTGAAGGAAATGTAAATTTATAATAACCTGTTTTACTACCCGGCGTATATTCAGTTTGAATCTCAGAATCAATAAAGTAAGTATAGTAATAGTACGGGCGCACTGTTTCAAGATCGTGATCATACGCCTGCCGATTTTTCCACATTGCATCATTTACTGTACTCACATAGGGCATAATACCAAAAAGGTTTTCTCCTATGTGAGTAAGCGGAAAAAAACTGATCTGGTCATCTATATAGTCAGCACGAATGGGAAACATGCGGATCATCTGATTTGGCAGTTGAATATTTGGTCTGGTAGGTTTGAGTAATTGAGCTACCCCACCAATATTCGGATCAACATAATCGAGATTGGATGAAGTTTCAGAATTTTGAGCACAGCCTGCTAACATAAAAGTAACGAAAGCACTTGTAATAAACGCCATCAATAACTTCATTTTAGAAAGTCTCATCATTGTATGGAAATATATTTTTGTTTTTGATTTGTTCACAAATTTATCTAGTCCTATAATAAACAGATCTGTTAAATGGATTTATTATAACATTTTTTTAATTTTGGAAACTGTTTCAGCAGTTTAAACATTATACAATTTTTCTTTTACAATTGGCTTGACGTTCTCTACAATCCATTTTCTCATCTCTTTTCCTTCTTCAGTTTGTTGAGGATAAGAGATAAAATCTAATTCAATTCCCAGCTTTTGCTCAATGAAATAAGCCATTATCGGCCAGATGATCCCGATATCTCCAACAACAGGAATGTTTTTTTCCAGTCGGGCAAAACCTGACATCTCCATTCGGAACGGGATCTTCATCAACTTTGTTTTCGGCATTCCTTTATCAATTGCCTCTTGTACTGTGCTGGACTCTTTTTCGAAGTCACTTGCTTTTTTAAGATTCGGATCAAGGTCAATTCTTATCAATGTCTTCTCTTTGAGACTATATGTTTTATATCCTTCCCAATCCGCCCAGATACCATGACCTGTGTAAGTTTCAAATGGACCATCGTGAATTTCCTGAGTAAGAGCAACTGCCGATTCAATGATCACATCAGCGCTCCCAAGCATCTCGGCAATCTTCGATGTTCTTTCCATGATTGAGATAGAATCTGCCACAGCGATACCTACCGTTCCGCCGCCTATCAATTGAGGGACAGTAACCAAACATGGAACCCCTTTCTTTTTTGCAGCACCTAACATTGTATATTCACTAGCTCCCGCTCCAGCAACAACCTCGAAGGGAAGTCCTTTTGATTTCGCAATCAGCATGATCTCTTTAGCAAGATTCTCCGTTCTCAATCCCATCGGATACGCCATGTTGCCGGCAGCCTTAATTATTGTATCACCTTCAAGGGATAATGCTTTTTCAATTAGGTCTGTATCAATCAGCATTTCTTTTTTAAGCTGCTCTAACTGACCGGAGGTAGTTTTGGTAATTTCAAAAATATTACCGCGGGGTAATTTGTTTTCATCGAATCCTAATTCTACTCCGTCAACTCTTTTTACTTCATCCAGTACACCAGCCATTTCGTGCGCTACTACTGCTGAACTGGATGTAACACCATCGACAATTCCTTTGCTAATTAGCTCTGCAATTAGCGTTGTAACTCCCTCATGAAGATTTGGACCGCTCCCTGTAACAACAACTACTTTACCACCATTCTTTTTCGCTGTAACAATACTATTTACTGCACTGTCAACCATCTCTTTTACAGAAGGTGAAAGTTCGCTGTAAAATTCTTCAATTACTTTTCTGTTTACTTGCATAACTTTTTCTCCTAAATCAAAACTGCTATTAACTTAAATTCATTTCTTGAATTATCTTTTCAACTTTAGCAAGGTCTTCAGGCGTATCAACACTAATGCCCGAAGTGCTATCACTTTTTGTTTCAATTACTTTTATTTTATAGCCCTTTTCCAATACTCTTAACTGCTCAAGCATTTCAATTTTTTCAAGGTATGTCTGAGGCAATTCCGAAATTGTGAATAAGAAATCTTTACGATAGACATATAAACCAACATGTTCAAAAATTTCCACCTCAACGTTATCTCTAGAATAAGGTATAAGCGATCTCGAAAAATATAGTGCAAAATCATCTTCATCAACCACAACCTTTACAACAGCCGGATCGGCGTAATCTTCCTCTCCAATTTTTGTTTTTAGTGTTGACATTTGAATTGTTATATCATTCAACATTGGTTTTACAGCCTCGTCAATCATATTTGAATCGAACAATGGCTGATCGCCTTGAATATTAACAATAATGTCTGCTTCAATATTTTCAACGGCTTCAGCGATTCTATCAGTTCCGGATTGATGATCTACTTTTGTCATTACTGCTTTTCCGCCAAATCCTACTACACATTTGTATACGCTCTCGTTATCGACCGCAACAAAAAGTTCATCTAACAATTGAGACTTATTCGCTTGTTCATATACCCACTGAATCATTGGTTTTCCAGCTATCTCTTTTAAAACTTTTCCAGGAAACCGTGATGACCCAAAGCGGGCTGGAATTACTCCAATAACTTTTTGTTTTTCAGACATAATTATTAATCCTTAATTTTATTGTAAAAATTGGACAATCATTTTATTTTTTATTGATTAGAAAACTACGAAAAAGAGATATAACAAAAATGCTTCCCATCCAGAAAATCATTTTTGACAAATTATTTTTTTGAAAGATCAACCATATCATATTGTTTCACAAGTCGGTTGAACGCATAAATAGCGAACACAAGAAGCAAAGCATAGAGAACACTTATTTTTGACGACCAGATTGTAAGTACTCCAATAAATCCTGTTAAAGTCATAAGATCGACAATCCAATATGAATGAACTGAAATATTATAATTGTGCTGATTTTTACTACGTAATACTCGCCGTACCTTGAATACTGCTATACTCGTAACTACAAATGCAATAGGGACGAATAATAGAATACGTTCTAAGGGCCAAGAATATTGTGAAACTTCATCCAGAGAATAGAGATCAAGAATAATTCCTAATCTCTCGGAACCTCCATGAAACAAAAGGAATACGAGAAAAAAGACGCTGTAAATAATTAATATATTTTTACGCTTTTCTGCAATGAGATGCGGATCAAAATCACCAATTGGAGTTAAGCCCATTGCAACAAAGTAAAAGATACTCAATGCAAGTCCAGTCCAGAAAAAGTATTCAAACCCGACAAAAAATAATAATAGAAAACCGCCAAATGCAAGAAACAGCGCGTATCACGCCATTCCAGATATTTGGTTCTTACTTCTGTTTTGTCAGAAATAGTTTTACTAGTTTTATCCACATCTCTTATTGCCCAATAAAAAGTAACAGCATACAGCAATCCAAGATCAAAGCCGGCATTCAGTTCCCACATTTTCCACCAATCAATATAATCCGGTGCAAAGCCGTAACCCAGAGTCCACAGAGCGCTCTGCATAAATCCAATTCCAAAACCGCCGCCAATTATTAACCCGGTTATAACAGTGGTTTTATCACGCTGCAAAGCTGCTTCCAGCAATGCTATGATCCACCAAGCAACCACAGCAAAGTTCTGAGTATTGGTATAAACGGTTCGACTAAGATGTTTGCCAAGTTCAGCAGTATATAAACCAAGATCAGCATTAGGGAAAAGAAAACTAGAATTTGTTTTCAGAAGTATCTCACTTAACCAGTCCACTACAGGCCATGCAAAAAGCAACATCAACAGTACAATGAGAACAATTGAACGGATAGCCCACCGACGAGCTGAAA
>JAADIB010000036.1 GCA_013151565.1 Chlorobiota bacterium | reverse complement strand
CAAAAGTAACGGGAGATTTTACTCTGCACGGAGTAACGAAGAAAGTCACAGCAGATGTAAAAACTCAACTTCTGGAAGAGAGTGAAAAGACAAAGCCCCGCATGAAAGGTGATCTTTTAAGTGTTAGAGCTTCCTTCAATATCAAACTGTCAGACTTTGGTATAGAGAATAATGTAATCGGGAAGAAAGTTGCCGATGATATTCAAGTTGGTTTGAATATGGTTGGAACAAATAAGAAGTAGTGTTGGATGCTTGCAATATTTGGTGGGCTGGATATTTAAAAAGGTGGACTGGAAAATCAGTCCATTCTTTTTTTAAACCTCAACGAGCTTAGTGTTAAAACCAATACTCCCATTCCGAACAACATTGTCAACTGAAACCAAAGTTCGGACACTCCAACACCTTTTAATATTATCCCCCTGATTATCGTCATAAAATATCGCAGCGGTATAATGTATGTGAGTCCTTGAATAATAACAGGCATATTTTCAATCGGGAAAGCAAACCCGGAGAGAAATATCATTGGCAGAAGGACAACAAATATTGCAAGCATCATTGCCTGCTGTTGAGTTTTGGAAATTGTAGATACAAACAATCCCCCCAGTGTTGAAAGTATATAAAGGAACGTACTAAAAAACAAAAGAGAAATGCTTCCTCTTGGAGGAAGATCAAAAATAAAAGTCATAGCTATTAACACTACAATAACAGCTACAAAACCAAGTATGGCAAATGGAATTAGTTTCCCGATAATCAACTGTATCGGCTTGATCGGCGTTACTATTATTTGTTCAAGAGTTCCTAATTCTCTTTCTTTAACTATTGCAAGCGATGTTAAAATTAGAGTTATCACCGATAAAAGCAACCCTACAATTCCCGGCACCATATAAACCCTGGTCACTAATTCGGGATTGTACCACGCCCTAATCTCCGGTTCAACAGTACTGATTGGAGTTTGAAATCTCCCGTACTTTTTCATTTTTAAATCAAGCAGCTCTATGGAATAATTAGAGATCACTTTTTGAAGATAACCTGAAATTATTGATGCTTTATTTCCATCCGATCCGTCAAATATTGCCTGCAGTTTTCCTGTTTCATTTCTTTCAATACTCTTTTCAAAATCGTACGGAACAACAATGCCAAGCCAAGCTTCACCTGATTCAATAGCTTTTTGAAAATCTTTATAATTATCAACTTGTTCAACAAATTCAAAATACCTGTTACCGCTGAATTTTTGTAAAAAGTCTCTGCTAACTTCCGTTCTATTCTGATCAAATACTACTGTTGGAACTTTTTCAACATCCATATTTACGGCATATCCTAAAAAGATCAATTCGACTACCGGCGCTAAAAGAACAATAGCGAACATCCTGGGATCGCGTTTAAGCTGTAGAAATTCTTTTCTTATAATATTTAGTATTGTTCTCATCTATTATGCTTTTATTGTTTTTCTCTTATTAATAATTGTTGCCGCAGCTAAAAACATAAATGCAAAAATCAGCATATAGCCCCACTGCTGCCAGAATACTGACAAGCCAACTCCCTTGATAATAATATCTCTTAGCGCTACGATAAAGAACTTTGCAGGAGTAAGGTTTGTAACAACCTGAATTATAACAGGCATGCTCTCAATTGGAAAAATAAACCCGGACAAAATTGTTGCAGGCAGCATTGATACAAATGTTGCTATAGAGAATGCAACTTGCTGGGAATCGGAAATAACCGAAATAAAAATGCCGATCGCGGTTGATGCAATAAGGAAAAGGAGAATACTAAAGAACAGAAGTAGGTAGCTTCCTTTTACTACAATACCAAAAAGAACAAAACCCGCAAAAAGTATCATGCCCGAAATAAGAAATGAAATCACAACATATGGTATTAACTTACCAATTATCAGTTCTATTTCTGTTATGGATGAAACGTTGATCTGCTCAATTGTTCCCCGTTCTTTTTCGCGCACTAAGGAAAGAGATACAGTTATAACTACCGTAACGATAAGTATTAACGCAATAAGTCCTGGTATTAGATAAATGGTTGTTTCCAAATCCGGGTTGAACCAGTATCTCGGCTGAACATCTATCGGCACTGTGGTTTTTATCCCGGTTCTGGCTGAAGCTTCATCCAAAAGTTTTTCATTAAACGATTGTACCGCTCCTAATGAATAATTTTGAATTATCGCCGCGGTATTTCCGTCAACACCATCAAGAAGAAATTGTAATTTAGCTGATTCTTTGTTTGCATAAATATCTCTGGAAAATCCTTTGGGAATTACGAGTACCGCCTTTGCTTTCCCTTCATCTAAAATTTCCTTTGTGTTTTTATCGTCTGTAAATTTTTCAACAATATCAAAGTACGATGAACTTGAAAGATCATTAACAAATTCTCTGCTAAGTGATGTTCTATCGTTATCCAACACAGCAAGTTTAACATTTCGCACATCGTAATTAACTGCGTATCCAAAAATTATCAGAAGAAAGACAGGAAAAAAGAAGAGCACGAACATCATTCGTTTGTCCCTTGATAACTGCTTGATCTCTTTCTTTGCTATGGCTTTAATTCGAAACAGCATTTTTTCTTTTCTCTAATAGATGAATAAACACATCTTCTAATGTCGGAGTAATTTCGTTCATTCTTTTTATTGAAATGTCTTTTTTGTTTTCCAAAGCTCTTTTTATTTGAGTTTTGTAGTCTTCGTTTTCAGCGACACTAACATGAATTGTATTTCCGAAAATAGATGAATTGATCACAAACGTTTCTTTATCAAGTATATCCAGCGCTGCTATCACGTTACTGCATTCTATCTCAATTATTTTATGCTCAAGATATTTGCTTTTCAATTCTTTCGATGAACCTTCTGCTATCAGTTCGCCCGAATCAATTAAAATTATATTGTTGCAGTATTCCGCTTCTTCCAAGTAATGCGTTGTAACGAATACCGTCACTCCCTGATCCGAGAGGTCATTGATCAAATCCCAAAATCTTCTGCGGGAAATCGGATCAACCCCGCTTGTCGGCTCATCCAGGAAAACTATGCTTGGTTTATGAATAACAGCTGTACCGAGGGCTAATCTTTGCTTAATTCCTCCAGGCAAAGAACCGGTAAGTACATTTTCTCTGTCTTGAAGATTTGCAATTTCGAGCACCCATTTTTTTCTTTCTTTAAACTCTTTTCCTTCAAGACCGTAAACCCCGCCGAAAAAATCTATGTTTTCGCCAACAGCAAGATCGTTGTAAAGAGAAAAACGCTGCGACATATAACCGATATTCATTTTTACAGAATTAGGATCTTTTGCGATGCTGTATCCGCCAACAATTGCATCGCCGGAAGTCGGTTCCAGAATTCCGCACATCATTTTGATCGCAGTGGTTTTACCGGCTCCATTTGCTCCAAGAAATCCGAATATCTCTCCGGCTTTTACTTTGAAAGAAATATTATTAACAGCTGTAAAGTCGCCGAATTTCTTAGTTAAATTATTTACTTCAATTGAATACACAGAATATCCTAATAAATTTTTCTTCCGATCGATTTCTCTAAATAGACCTTTGCGATTTTGTAGTTAATATATGATGTTATAAGTTTTGTTTTTGCATCCAGCAATTCTGAATCAGCATCAATTAGTTCGGTACTTGTAGCTAACTGCGTTTCATATTTATCGTTGGTAATTCTATAATTTTCTTCGGCTGATTCCACTCGCAGTTTACTTACATCAACCTTACTTGCTTCACTCTGCATACTGAGGTAATTTTTATAAACCTCAATCTCTATGTTCTCTTTGAGTATCTGTTTAGAAAGTTCTATTTGATTATACTGCTGTTCTGCTTGCTCGGCAAGGGAAGATGTCTTCCACCAATCCCAGATATCCCATTTAACACTAAGTCCAACCATCCAGAAATTATTCCAATCACTATTTAGTAATTTTGTCCCATCTACCTTAAGATAATAATAAGAACCGAATGCTGCTATTTGCGGGAACCATGTTGATTTAGCTGCTGTAATTTTTTCTTCTGCAGCCAGCGATTGATATTTGCTTGAGACTAACTCGCTTCTCGAATTAATAGCCTCTTCCAAAATTGAGCTATAGTCATAAATTTTTAAAATTTCATCTAAGTTCTCAACCACTATTTCCGTTTTTTGATCTAAAGGATATCCTAAATTTTTATTATAAACAGCGCGTGCAATTTCTAGTCCGTTTTCTGCTTCAATTAGTTTTGTTCTTGTCTCCGAGACTTTGACTTTTAATTTTAGAAAATCATTTCTTGTCGCTAATCCATTCTTTAAAAATTCCTCTGTATCTTTCAAATGCTTTTCTAATCCTTTTATGTTTTCTCTCAGCATCTCTGTGAGTTTCTCGGCTTTATATAAGTTCCAAAATGCTGTGTGAATTACTAAAGCCTTTTGATTCATTGTCTGAGTATTTTGAACCAATGCCGCTTCTTTCCCATATTTGGCTGCTTTCCTTAATGACAAAAGTTTCAACCCGGTAAATAACGGCTGCTCTATTGTTGCGTTTGCATATAGTGCATTAATTGGATTCGCCGGTTGATGAAAACAATGGTGAGGCAAACTGAATTGGAACGTCAGATAAATGATTATAATTAAATCCAACCGAAAGCTGCGGATATAGGTTTGAACTTATCTCTGTCAGTTTAGCCTCAGCGGAAGTTACTGCTGACTCTGATATTTTAATTTCTTTGCTCGATTTTAAACCAATCTCCAAGCTCTCTTGAAGGGTTAACGGATTTTGCTGTGCAAGAACACTTGTTCCCATTAGTAAAACAATTAAGTATTTGATCTTCTTCATTTTATTATCTCAAATTTTTTAACTTACTTTTTGTAAAACATTTATAAATATATTTTCAAGCGTTGGTGATACAACTCTTTCGTTTAATATTTCAATACTATTTTTATTTAACAGATCACCTATTCTTTTCAAATCTGTGACATGATCATCAATAATAACGTTAAGTCTATCACCAAATAATTGAACATCGAAATTAAAGTTCTCTTTGATCAATTTATATGACCTTCTAATTTCTGTGGTGATTATTTCAACAATTTCGCCTATTTTCCTTGCTTTTAATTTTTCAGGAGTATCAAGATCAAGAATTTTTCCACGATCCATTAATGCAACTCTTGTGCATCTTTCTGCTTCATCCAAGTAAGGTGTTGTAAGAACAATTGTTATCCCATCTTTTTTTAGATCAGCCAAAATTTTCCAGAAGTCCCGTCTTGAAACCGGATCAACTCCTGTAGTCGGCTCATCCAAAAACAATATTTTGGGTTTATGTATCAGACTGCAGGCTAAAGCTAACTTCTGTTTCATTCCGCCGGAAAGATTATTTGCCAACCTATTTTTAAATTCTATTAAATTTGTAAAGTTTAATAATTCTTCTTCTCTTTCTTTATAATCTGTTATGTTATGAATATTAGCAAAGAACTCAATGTTTTCTTCTACTGTTAAATCCCCGTAAAGGCTGAATATCTGTGATAAATAACCAATATTTCTTTGTACTTCCTTTCTGTGTTTCTGAACGTCGATTCCTAATAATTTAACAATTCCTTTAGTCGGGTTTATCAGCCCGCACATTGTTCTGATAATAGTTGTTTTGCCTGCTCCATCCGGACCAATTAATCCGAACATCTCCCCTGATTTAATTTCAAGAGAAACTCCTTTTACGGCTTCAACTTTCCCGTAGTTTTTATATAAGTTATTAATAGAAATCATTATAGTTACATGTTATAGGTTAAAAGTTAAGAGATCTTTTTATTTCTCAAATACTTTTTAAAAGTATAGAGTTGTTTAATAATTGTTATTGAAAGCTCTTTAAGATCAATAAATTGTTTTTCTGTTATATAGTTAAGATCTTTTGCTATATATAGTAAACTTCTTACTTCTCCAGCAGAACCTTTTGAATAATTAAGAAAATTTGCGAAATCCTTATTTGTTTCCCGCTCAAATCCTTCTGCAATATTCGTCATTATTGATACTGCGGCTCTTTGTATTTGAGATTTTAAACCACTGTCTGACTTGAACTCCTGTTTATTTGTTATTAAATAAATTTTCTTAACGACCTCTCGTGCATTTTGCCAAACATTTAGATCTTCAAATTTTTCTACAGTCACCTTACCCTCCAAATTAAATTATTATTGATTATTCTAACCTGAAACTTTTAACATGGCACTTATAGTTTTATTTCCGCATCTGCCGGCATTCCTGGTTTTAGAAAATGCTCGGAATTATCTATATCTATTTTTACTGCAAAGACCAATTTAGTTCTTTCATCTTTAGTTTGAATGTTTTTGGGTGTAAACTCCGCTTCAGGTGAAATGAAAACAACCTTTCCGTTAAAGCTCTTATTATCAAATGCATCAATAGTAATTTCTGCTTCTTGTCCATATTTAACCGAAGCTAATTCTTTTTCGGTAACATATATAACCAGGTTTGCTTTATTCAAATTTGTTATTTTAAACATTGATGACATGAACGAAACACTTTCCCCTATTTCTATAAATCTACCTACAATCTGTCCGTCAAGCGGTGCAGTAAGATAACAATCGTTAATGTTCTTCTGAATTAGACCAATTGATGATTTTGCTTTTAATACATTTGCCTTCGCTTTTTCTATATCTTCTGGTCGTGCTGATCTTAACTTATCGACATTTTGCTTTGCAGTATTATACTTTGAAACCGCAAGTTCATAGGCAGTTACCGCATCGTCATATTGTTTTTCTGTTATTGCTTTCGAGGCATGTAGTTTTTCCATTCTTTCTTTATTTGTCGTAACTTGATTAAGATTAAGCTCAGCCTGTTTCAGAATTTCCTGAGCTTGTTTTTTATCTTCTTTCCTAGCTCCTTTTTTCAAAATTTTCAATTGTGCCTCTGCCACACTTAACGATGCTTTAGCTTGTGCCAATTGTAAATCAAATTTTTCATGATCGATTATTGCAAGTGTGTCGCCTAATTTGACATTTTCACCTTCGTCAACAAACAAATTATTAACTACTCCTGGAACTTGTGAACTTAAGATAATATTAGTTGTTTCTATTGTCCCGGAATGTTCAATTAGAGAACTATCGTTCTCCTCAGAGCAGGCTGCAAATCCAATAAGAATAATAAAAATTATTAGATTATTAAATGTTTTCATTTTTTAATTCCATTTTAGTTTTATTAAAAATTTTTCTTCCTTCTTCTGTAAGAATACCTGAAATCACAATATCTAGACATATTTCCCCCGCTTCAATCGCAGAAAATTTATTATTAAGTAAGAAATCAGGATTGATAACCGATCTAACTCCCCCAAACATAACCGTTAAAACTATGATGTTGGGTTTATCAACAATCAATTCCTCTTTTTTTCCTTGATCCAAGATACCGCCGAAAGTACTCATAAACGTTTTAGTTCTAAACTTTTCAATATTATCCCATAGCTCAGGTGAATATGATCGAAGATCGCTTAACCAGGTATCTGAAACTTTAAAAGCAATATTAAGAATTGTGCTGCTTATCTGAATTAGTTTGTTTATTGATGAAGAATCTTGATGGATTATCTGTTCTAATCTTCGTCTAAGATTAAATTGTAAAGTCTCTACACTCGCTGCAATAATTTCATTTTTAGATGAAAAATATTTATAGATAGTTTTCTTACTGATTTTCATATCTTTGGCTAATTCGTCCATAGATACTTTATTAAAGCCTTCTCTAAAGAATCTTTCTGAGGCAAATAGTAATATTTTGTGTTTTTCTGGGATCACTATAAACTAATTTCGTTTTTATAGTTTCCAACATAACCAAAGGAAACTATTTTGTCAAGCAATAGTTTCCGTAATGCCAAATTTATTTGAAGTATTTTATAGAATATTTTCTATTTTTGTACTAATAATTTATACTAAGAGAGTATCTCAATGGAATATTTTAATTCAGATTATTTTACTTATAGTGAAAATGAATTGCTGTGCGAGCAAGTTCCATTAACTAAACTTGCTAAGGAATTTGGCACTCCACTATTTGTTTACAGCAAAAACTTTTTTGTGGATAGGTACAATGAATTATCTGAAGCATTCAAAGAAATTAATCACAAAATCTTCTATGCTTCTAAGGCAAATTTCAATATTAATGTTATTAAAATTTTCAATGATTTAGGCGGCGGTGTTGATGTTAATTCTGCAGGAGAATTATTCAGAGCATTAAAAGCCGGAGTTGATCCGCAGAATATACTTCTTACCGGAGTCGGAAAAACCGATGATGAAATAAGACTGGGGTTAGAAAAAAATGTACATCTTATCAAAGCGGAGTCTGAAGAAGAAGTTTTAGCAATAGATAAAATTGCCGGCGAAATGGGAAAAATTGCTTCGGTAGCAATAAGAATTAATCCTGACGTTGATCCTAAAACACATCCATATATTTCTACTGGTCTAGCGGAAAACAAATTCGGAATAGATTCAAAATTAGCATACGATCTAATCATACGATCTTCCAAGCTTGAGAACATTGAGCTTACCGGCATTGATATGCATATAGGCTCGCAGATAACAACCATTGAACCTTTTGTTGAAGCCACCATCAGAATGGTTGAACTTTATAAAAAAATCCAAGCTGCAGGAATTTCACTTAAGCATTTTGATATCGGCGGAGGTATCGGTGTTTTATACAAAGATGAAGCACCATTTACGCCAAAAGAACTTGCCGATAAATTGATTCCAATATTTATGCAGATTGATGCGGAAATAATATTTGAGCCGGGAAGGTTTTTAACGGCAAACGGCGGAGTTCTTCTGACAGAAGTTCTGTTCACGAAAAAGAATTCACACGGAAAAAACTTTACCGTAGTTGATGCTGCAATGACGGAACTGCTGAGACCCAGTATTTATAAGGCTTATCACCATATTCAGCCTGTCTTAAAAAAAGATAGAAACGATGTTATTATGGATGTTGTTGGTCCAGTTTGCGAAAGCGGTGACTACCTTGCAAAAAACAGAACTATTTCAAAAGTATCCAGAAAAGATATTCTGGCTGTCATGTCCGCAGGCGCATATGCAATGGTAATGTCATCTAATTATAACGGAAGAAGAAGACCGCCGGAAATTCTTGTTGATAAGAACAAATACTATTTAATAAGAAGCAGGGAAACGTTTGAGCATTTGTTATATGATGAAGAAATAATTGATCTTGCTGAATAAAGATAAGAAATTTATATTTTTGTATATTTGATTATAAAAGAAT
>JAADIB010000148.1:5486-6368 GCA_013151565.1 Chlorobiota bacterium | reverse complement strand
TTTCAGCAAGTAGGTATTGAAGATCCGATCAAGTATAAAATTAGACCGAAGTATTTTTAATAGAGGAGAAAAAGATGGAAGATAAAACAAAATTATTAGAGACATTCGATAACCCGTACCCGGACAGAGATTATACAATTGAACATACAGCCCCGGAGTTTACATCTCTTTGTCCTAAAACGGGTCAACCTGATTTCGCAACAATTATTTTGGAATACATACCGGATAAACTTTGTGTTGAATTAAAGTCATACAAAATTTATCTCAATTCATATAGAAACGACGGAATGTTTTTTGAAGCCGTTACTAATAAGATATTGGATGATCTCGTAAGTGTTTGTAAGCCTAGGTATATGAATATTATTGCTGAGTTCAATGTAAGGGGCGGGATAAGTTCTATAGTTGAAGTTGAATATGAGCCGGAAAATTATTCTCTTAACTAGTAAAAATATTATTAATAAGTTTATTAGGAGGTATTGTGGCTAAAAAGATTATTAGAAGAAGCTGGGCGGAGCCGTTTAAGATTAAGGTCGTTGAGCCGATCAAAATGACAACGCGTGAACATCGTGAAAAAGTGATCAGGAAAGCGGGGTACAATACTTTTCTGCTCAAGTCAGAGGATGTGTATATTGATCTATTAACTGATAGCGGCACAAATGCTATGAGTGACCGGCAATGGGCGGGGATGATGATTGGTGATGAAGCTTATGCAGGAAGCAAAAACTTCTATTACCTTTGGAACAACATCAAAAAGTATTATGGAATGCCGTACTTTGTTCCTACTCACCAAGGGCGGGCGGCAGAGCATATGATCTCTAAAATTTTGATAAAAGAAGGTGATTATGTTCCAGGTAATATGTACTTTACAACAACAAAGCTTCA
>JAADIB010000148.1:0-5472 GCA_013151565.1 Chlorobiota bacterium | reverse complement strand
GCTGGTGGAATTTTTGTTGATGTGATAATTGACGAAGCCCACGATACTACAAGCGAACACCCCTTTAAGGGAAATATTGATATTAAGAAACTAAAAGATTTGGTGAAAAAAGTCGGTGCAAAGAAAATTGCTTATATAAGCATGGCTGGACCGGTGAATATGGCGGGCGGTCAGCCGTTCTCGATGGCTAATCTTAAAGCGGTTCATAAGTTTTGCAAGGAACATAAGATCAGACTTTGGTTTGATGCAACTCGTGCAGTAGAAAACGCATACTTCATAAAAGTTAGGGAAAGAGGATACGCCAAAAAGAGCATTGCTGCAATTTTGAAAGAAATGGTTTCCCACTTTGAAGGAATCTGGGTCAGCGCTAAGAAGGACTTAATGGTTAACATTGGCGGGATCTTGGCAACGAGAGACAAAAGATTTTTCGAGGAAGCCAGAAATATGGTCGTTGTGTACGAAGGGCTTCACACATACGGAGGATTAGCCGGTCGTGATATGGAGGCAATGGCTATCGGCATTGAAGAAATGGTGGAATACGATAATATCCGTGCTCGTATCGGACAAATTGAATATTTCGGACATCAGCTTGATAAGTACAATATACCTTATGTAAAGCCGATTGGAGGGCACGCAATATTTTTAGATGCAAAAAAGTTCTTGCCGCATATTCCTCAAGATAATTTTCCAGCGCAGACCTTAGCTGCAGAAATTTATGTTGATTCGGGAGTTCGCGGTATGGAAAGAGGAATTGTCTCTGCCGGGCGAGGGCGAAATCACAAAACCGGGGAGCACAATTATCCAAAATTGGAACTTGTTCGACTTACATTCCCGCGTAGAGTTTACACTCAAGCTCATATTGATGTGGCGGCAGAGTCTGTTGCCACTGTTTATCAAAACAGGAAAAACATAAAGGGTTTGAAGATGATATATGAACCAAAGTATTTAAGGTTCTTCCAAGGACGATTTGAAAAATTGTAAATAACTATTATAGGAACACAGTATTATTTTATGGAAAATTCTTCAGATATAAAAAGTCAGTTTTATCAAGAGAAAGAAAATCTCTTTAATAACCCGAGTTTGCAAAAGGACTCACTCAAATTTTGCATTAGGTACAGTCTATTGGTTGAAGAGTTTATTTATAGAACTCTTGCCGGCAGAAAGATTGATTGTGTCCTTGCCGCATCTGGAAGCTTTAGCAGAAGAGAGCTTTCCCCTTATTCCGATATCGATCTGATGATCATTTTCAGAGAGATTGACGGGAATGAGGAACAGATAAGAGAATTAGTTGCGCTTCTGTGGGATGCGGGAATAGAGATATCACATACAGTAAGGCAGTTTTCAGACATTACAAGATTTTTGGAAGAAGACCTTACTTCATTCACTCAGTTTTTTGAAACGCGTTATGTGATTGGCAACAAATCCCTTTATAAAGAATGGACGGATAAAATATTCAGTGTCCTATCAGAAGAGGATAAGAAAAGACTGATCTTTCAATACTTTTCTGATATTAAAGCCCGTCATCAAAAATTTGGTGAATCACCGAAAGTACTTGAGCCTAACATTAAATCATCAGCCGGCGGGTTAAGAGATTTCCATACTGTTGAGTGGATATATTTGATCAAAAATAATACGATCTTATCTACACAGAAAGAGATCACGCAGACAGAAATGTTCCTTGATATTTTAAAAAAGGAAAAAGTAATAGACAATAGAGCAGTAAATAGACTTCTGACCAGCTATTCGGAATTACTTAGAGCAAGAAATTTACTTCATCTTCAAAACAGAAGAAAACAAGATCGATTCGAATTTACTGATCAAGAAAAAATCGCTCTTTTATTGGGATACAACGAGCATAATTGGAAACAATATATGCTGAACTATTTTACCGCCACGAATATTGTTTATCGTTTCTCAAGAACTTTGATCAAAAAATATGAAGAGGAAATAACCAAACCTGTATCAGAGTTTTTGTCTATTGATCTTGATGATGATTTTTCGATAAAGGACAATATCCTATTCGCGAAAAAGGAAAAACGCTACACGGTTTCCGAGATGATGAGGGTCTTTTATTATAGAGGACTCCATGGCGCTAGGTTTCATCAGAAGCTGCGTGCAATGATTATTGAAAGCGCACTTGACGTTGAGGAGTTCGAGGAATATGAAATATCATCTTCTGTGTTTTTCAGAGAGATCATGAAGTTGCCGCACAACGTAGGAGAAACTCTCAGCGTAATGAATGGATTAGGTGTGCTGGGTGCGTTTCTTCCTGAGTTCAGAGAGTTGGTCGGATTTTTCCAACCGGGAGTATATCACTGTTACACCGCTGATGAGCACACGCTTATAGCGATTAAAAATTTAGAAAAACTATCTGGGCAAGATTCAACTTTGGGCAATCTTTATGATTCGTTAAAATATAAAGACGTTTTGTTCATGGCAACGCTTCTGCATGATATTGCAAAACCGAAGAGTATTTCCGGGCACGAAATTATCGGTGTGGAAATATCTGAAACGATAATGAGTCATTTAGGCTATGGATACGAAGCGACCGAAATGGTTCAATTTCTGGTTAAGAATCACTTAATGATGGAGCAGGTCGCTTTCAGAAGAAATCTTAACGATGCTGAAACACTTGATAATTTTACATCACTGTTTCCTTCGAGAAAGGCTTTAGACCTTTTGTACCTCTTAACTTATGCAGATCTTTCAGCCGTAAGCCCAGTTGTTTGGACAAATTGGAAAGGCGAACTTCTTGAGGAATTATACCGCAAGACCGGATCAATGCTGGATGAAAAGCTTTCCGGAGAAGAACTTCTTTACGAAGATACTTTAGCGACAATCACCGATCCGAAGATCGCAAACAATCAAGCAGTGCAATCACATATTGAATCAATAGATGATGTTGGTTACCTGAATTTATACTCAAAGGAAGAGATCAACGAACATGTGAGGGAAATTGAGAGTACTTCTGATGTATCGGTTTTCTTTAAAAAAGACAATGAGTTTACGAATATAACCGTTATCACAGAAGATACCGAATCACTTCTTTCACGCTTATGCGGTGTGTTTGCCATTAATGATCTTAACATTCATGATGCAAAAATATTCACACGTAAAGACGGTATAGCGATTGACAATTTTAATGTAACTTTATTCCGTTCCGACAAAAATGTTGATGAAGCCAAATACGATAAAATAAAAGGAAGCATTACTGCAGCTATCAGGCACGAACTTGAATTGAAACACGAATTTGAAAAAGTTAAATCCAAATGGTGGAGAATTGAAAATAAATTCTTCAAAAGAAAAAGCAAAATAAAAATCAACTTTGAATCATATGATAAATACAGTATAATTGATATTTATTCTCCCGATAGATTGGGACTGCTGTATCAGATAACAAGCAAGATGTATGAGCTTGGATTGGTCATTTATTTTGCAAAGATCGCCACACAGTCTGATGATGTTGTGGATGCATTTTATGTGTTGGATAGAAACGGGAACAAGATCATTGAATCAGATTACGAATTAATTACATTAGAACTGACCAATGCAATTGAAGAACTATTATAGGAGAACTCAGAGAGTTGCAATTCTTTAATAAAACTGCCCCGATAGGAATTTTTGATTCCGGAATAGGTGGACTGACCGTAGTAAAAAAAATACTGTCGATGCTGCCGAATGAAAAAATAATTTATTTCGGAGATACTGCGCGTGTTCCGTATGGTTCCAAATCAAACTCAACGGTAATTGAGTATGCGAATCAAGATGCAAAGTTTTTATACAAAAAAAATGTAAAGTTGATAATAGTTGCATGCAATACAGTTTCGTCTGTTGCACTTGATAATTTGCGCGAGCAGTTTGATATTCCAATAATTGGAATGATTGAACCTGGAGCTAAATATGCATTGAGTAAAACCAAGAATGGTAAGATAGGCGTTATTGGAACTCACTCAACAATTAACAATCAAGCATATTCTAAAAAGTTAAAACAGTTGAACGGCGATGTTGAAATTTTTGAAAAGGCATGTCCGCTCTTTGTTCCCCTTGCAGAAGAAGGATGGATAGATCGTAAAGCAACCAAGCTAATAGCAGAAGAATATCTCGAGGAATTGATCGAAAGAGAAATTGATACACTGGTGTTAGGCTGTACGCATTATCCTGTATTGACAGAGATCATTCAAAAAGTTATGGGTCCGGAAGTAACACTAATTGATTCAGGTACAGCAGCAGCGCTTGAAGTAGAGGATTACTTAAATGGAATTGGATTGCGGAACGATTCAAGTCAAATTGGAAAACATCAGTATTATGTAAGCGATCTCCCGTCAAAGTTTAAAATAATAGCCGAAAGATTTTTAGGAACAACATTAGACCATATCGAGAAAATCGATATCGATCAAATTATCAAGAGTTAACATGCAAATTTTTGTAATGGTAAATTATCGCAATTGTTTTGGCATCCACAATTTTGCCGTTTCTTATCATTTCATCAACTTCAGAAATAGAATACGCAAACATTTCCATTCCGTATTCGCCCTCCTCCCTGTTATGATCGCCTGCAGTTAAGTCTGTGGCTAAATATAGATAAAGTATTTCATCACAAAAACCGGGAGATGTATAGATATCTCCGAGTTTTGTAATGTTTTTTGCAGTGTAGCCTGTTTCTTCCGTTAATTCCCTTGAAGCGCATTCGTAAGGATCTTCATCTTTTTCTAATTTTCCTGCCGGAGCCTCTATTAAAATTTTTTGAAACGGATATCGGAATTGCTTTACTAAAATTAATTTTCCCTCATCTGTAATCGGAAGAACCACCGCTCCTCCGTTATGAATTACCACTTCCCTTACGCTTTCATTTCCGCTGTCATAAATTATCTTATCAACTTGAACATCAAAAACAACACCTTCAAATATTTTTTCTTTCTTGACCACTTTGTAATTCATTAATATACCTATAGTAAAAATGTTTATAAAAACGGGACTTGCTCGAGAGGTGAACTCGAAAAATATGAGATATGATTTTTAAAAAATCAAATCAAAAAAACTTAATCATAATAAGGGATTAATTCATGTCCTAGAAACTTTAATGTTGCCATAATAACTCCTAGATCATCCATATAGCCGAATAACGGTACCAGATCAGGAATAGCATCAATAGGTACAATAAAGTATATCAATGCTGCGACTACAACGGTCTTCCTTTGCCAGCCAACATCACCGTCCAACAAATATCTATAGAGAGCCAATAAATCTTTTGCGAATGAAATTTTATTGCCAACTTTTTCAAGCTTTACCCAAAGCTTATCTTCAATAATCTCGGTTGCATCATCAACCTTCTCTTTGGAATCGAATTCTTCAAAATCTGCACTGCTATATTCATTGCTCATTTTAATACTCCTTTTTTTGTTCCGTTGAACAAAGAGACACTCATTCTTTTATAATCAAATATACAAAAATATAAATTTCTTATCTTTATTC
>JAADIB010000358.1 GCA_013151565.1 Chlorobiota bacterium | reverse complement strand
ATTTCCCTTCATACGAAATTGTTATGGATGACTTGCGTGATTATAGATTTTATGACTCTGATCTTCTGCACCCTAACAAACTTGCAACCGATTACATCTGGGAAAAATTCAGCGCGTCAATGCTCTCCGAAAATTGTCTCACACTGATGAAAGAGATTGAGAAAATAGTCAAGGCAAGAGAACATCGAGTGCGTAATGTTAAATCGGAGACTCACCAAATGTTTATCAAAGCACAGATTGAAAAAATTAAAATGCTTCAGGATAAACATCCCCACCTAGATTTAAGTGGGGATGAATCATACTTCAGAAAGCAATTATTTTAATTAACATAAAAATTATTTATAGGAAATTATAGCTAAACTCTCTACGAAGCCTTTGCATAACCTAATTGAGGGAGGTCTTTTAAGTAAAATCTACTTGTTATTTCTTACACTCGGGGGGCGTAGCACTAGTAAACAAGTTAAAATGAGCATAAACATTGTTATTAAAAAATTAAATATCAGTGACTTTTAGGTTTTGCAAAGCCTCCTCTACTTGAAACGCACCATAAAACATTAAAAAACTCAATAGATAATGGACTTAGCTTCCAGATACATTTCTTTCACTTACTCAACAATAAAAGCAGATAGATTTAAAAGAATTTATTGTAATAATTTTTTTTTGACAATTAATATAATTTTCATTTAAATTAGTATAAACGGATTAAAAATTCTTTTTATGCATATAAATGAATTAATTGTAAAGAATAATATGGATCAGTTCAAATGCGTTTAAGTAAGTCCCTCTTTGTATCTTCAAGTATAATTCTGTTATTGACTATTTCCTGTTCGCTAACAAAGAAGAATAGTTTGACAATCCCATTGATTAAAGCTCATGCGCATAATGATTATCAGCATCCGCATCCGTTATTTGATGCACTATCCTTTGGCTACATAAGTGTTGAAGCGGATATTCATCTTGTAAATGGAAAGCTCTATGTGGCTCATGACAGAGAAGATATTACCAATGCGCGTACTTTACAAGCGCTGTATCTGAATCCACTAAGAAGTATTATAAAAGAGAACGGCGGATTTGTTTATGGAAAAGATATTCCGTTTACTCTTTTGATAGATATTAAAACAGATGCGGATTCCACCTATATTGTTCTAAGTGCGATGCTAGAAGAATACAGTAGTATGATAACTTCCTATGCTAACGAAAAACGTATAAATGGCGCTGTATCAATTATCGTTTCCGGTAATAGAAATTTGGAACTAATGAAAAATGAAAATCTCCGTTATGCAGCATATGATGGTCGGTTTAATGATTTGGATTCTAATATATCAAGCAAATTAGTCCCTTTAATTAGCGCTAACTGGAGAAATTATTTTAAGTGGAAAGGAAAAGGAGAAATTCCAACTGAGGAAAAAGAAAAGCTCCAACGGTTAATTAATGAAGCTCATAAGCAGGGTAAGCAAGTGCGTTTTTGGGCAACGGATGTAAGCTCAACGCAGCAGCTGAATTTATGGAATACACTGTTAGAAAGTGATGTGGATTTTATTGGAACTGATAAGCTGGAGAAGCTTAAAGATTTTTTATCTAAAAATGACTAACCAAGAATATTATAATAAGAATAAGTCGGAGAATATTATGAGGATACAACTTTTTCTATTTTTACTAATTACTTTTGTTGCATCGTCACTACTTACTGCACAAGATAAGATTAAAGTAAATGCTCAAATTCGTCCAAGATCTAACTTTGACGATAAAGATTTCAACAGCAATACCGGGGGAAACTCATATACTGAACTTCGTTCGAGATTAGGAGTTACTTTTTCAGCATCGAAAAGTTTATCGGGATTTGTGCAAATTCAAGATTCTCGTTTGTTTGGAAGTGAGCCGCACACCTTGGCAGACACAAAGAATCTGGATCTACATCAAGCATACTTTAATATCAAACGTATTTTTAAATTACCATTCGATCTACAAGTCGGTAGGATGGAACTTTCGTATGGTTCTCAAAGATTGATTGGAGCAGTTGGATGGCACAATGTAGGGCGCAGCTTTGACGGAGGGGTACTAAAATTAATTACAAAATCAATTAATGTTGATTTTATTACTGCCAGAACAAATGAGTCTGGGTTGTCAAGCGATACATTAGACAGCTTCCTCTTTTCGGCTTACGGCCACTTAAAAATTGTTAAGGATTATAAAATACAGCCATTCATTATTGGTGAGACAAGGGTTAATGATAACTTTAATAGATATACGATTGGCCTATATATGGGAAACGGCGTTAAGGTCGGTTTTTCGCATGAGCTGGACGCTTCTTATCAATTCGGTACTCAAAAGGAGGGTGTTAATATTGCAGCCTATATGGCAGCTTATAACTTAAAGTTTGTGTTTAACACAAAACTAAAACCAATGATTGGAGCAGGTCTTGATTATTTAAGCGGTGATGATGGAGAAGATGCTACAAAGTATAAAGTCTTTAGTACTTTATATGCAACTAATCATAAATTTTATGGATACATGGATTACTTCTTGAACATTCCAAGACACACTTATGGTAAAGGTCTTATTGATATACAGGGCAAGGCTTCAATAATACCATTTGATAAATTTCTAATAGAAGCTGCGTATCATGTTTTTAGTTCAAGTGCTGATTATACATTGAGCAATGGAAATACATCAACAAGTTTTGGATCTGAGATCGACATTACTTTGGCTTACGGATATAGTAAACTTGTAAAATTTGTTGGTGGGTTTTCTTACTTTGAACCTGGTGATATTTTTAAGGAAAATAGAGGAAAAGATTCTTCAAATTGGACCTACCTAATGGCAATTGTAAATTTATAAAATAATATAAAGGGAGAAACATTATGAAAAAATTTCATTTAATTATGCTTCTGTTTTTACTGATTGGATTTTTCTCAAGTACAGCAGCAAAAAATGATGATGCAAAAGTATCTGATAATTGTATTACATGCCACAAAGAGAAAAGTCCGGGAATATACAAGCAGTGGGAAATTTCTAAGCATGCTGAAAATGATGTTACATGTATCGATTGCCATGCTGCTGAAAGTGGTGACAAAGATGGGTTTGATCATGAAGGTGCTTTAGTAGCAACGCTTGTTACACCCAAGGATTGCGGTGGCTGTCACTCACAAGAAGCTGATGAGGTGAATAGATCGTATCATGCAACAGCAGGAAAAATATTAGAATCTAAAGATGCATACTTAGCTTATGTTGGCGGCGGAACTCCAGCGGTAATCGCCGGCTGCGAAAGTTGCCATGGCAGTAAAATGCTGATCGATGAAAATTCTCCAAATAAACTTTCGTCTAAAACTTGGCCTAATAGTGGTATTGGAAGAATCAACCCTGATGGTTCACTAGGTTCTTGTACAGCTTGCCATACGCGTCATGCTTTCAAAAAATCACAAGCACGTCAGCCGGAAGCATGTTCAAAATGTCACTTGGGTCCAGACCATCCGCAAAAAGAAATTTATGAAGAGAGTAAACATGGAAATGCCTACTACACAAATAAAGATGAAATGAATCTTAAATCAGAATCGTGGGTAGTTGGTGTTGATTATTTTGAGGCTCCAACATGTGCAACTTGTCATATGTCGGCTACTCCAAATCAAAAATTGACTCATGATGTAGGTGATAGAATCTCATGGACACTTCGTCCCCCGGTTTCAAAGTATAAAGATAATCATGAGCAAAAACGTAAAAACATGGAAGATGTTTGTGCAGCATGCCATACTAAACGTTTTATGGAAGGACACTTTGTACAATTTGACGCATTGGTTCGATTGTATAATGAAAAGTTTGCAAAACCAGCAACAGCAATTATGAAAATAGTGAATGATAAAAAATTAAAACACAACAAAGCCAATTTTGCAAATGATATAGATTGGATCTATTGGGAACTTTGGCATCACGAAGGAAGACGTGCACGCCACGGCGCTGCTATGATGGGGCCTGATTATACCTGGTGGCATGGAATTTACGATGTGATCCAAAATTTCTATTTTGAATTTATTCCAGCAGCAAAAGAATTTAACGATACCGATGTTAATGCTGCGATCGATAAACTAATGAATGATGATCCAATGCACCAGTGGTTCTTAACTAAAACGACAGCAGAACTAAAAGCAGCAATTAATAATGGTGAAATGGCAAAAATATATGCAGAATTATTTGATAAAAAATAAGAGATGAAATAGAAATAACTAATTTCATTTATGAAATTTAAAGAATATTGAGAAGATAAGGATGATGCGCATGCATCATCCTTTTTTGTTAGCTGTTTTTGCATTAGAAATATTTAATTATTACTTTGTTGAAAAAGCATAATCATTTTGAAGTTGTGTGAAAATTCAACTTTTTCATTAAAATGCTGTCTCAAAGGGTCATTTTGAAATTGATTCAGAATCTAATTGCCTAAGAAATGAAGAAATAAATTCAGCATGACAATTATAGGCTTTTAAGTCAACCTCAATATGGGTAAAAACAGAAAGGATAATATGAAATATTTTAATCAAGACTTTATAAATTTTTTCAAAGAGTTAAACAAAAACAATAATCGTGATTGGTTCAATGAAAATAAACAAAGATATATTGAATCAGTAAAAGGATCCGTTTTATTATTTCATAGAGGAATTAATACAGCAAATTCATGACGACGATGAATCAATAAACATCACTCCAAAAGAGGCGATCTTCCGTATATACAAAGATGTAAGATTCAGTAAAGATAAACTTCCATATAAAATATTTGCATCAGCTATAATTTCTCCGGGCGGAAGGAAGGACTTTACCACTCCGGGTTACTATGTTGAGATGGATTTTAACGGGATCAGGTTTTACGGTGGCGCTCATTTCCTTGATAAAGATCAACTCCAAAATTTACGTGAATATATTGCTTCTAATTTGGATGAGTTTAAAAATCTATATTCAGAAAAAAGCTTTAAGAATAAATTCGGTAAATTGTTAGGAGAACAAAATAAGAGGATACCAAAAGAATTTAAAGAGATAGTTGAAACAGAACCGCTTATTGCTAATAAGCAGTTTTATTATTCTACAGAGCTTAGTCTGAAAAAACTTGTATCCAATACTTTAATGGATACAATAATGAAATTGTACTTTGTTGGCAAACCAATCAATCAATTTTTAACAGAAGGGATTAAGTAGATGCTGGATACTAGTGGCAAGTATCCAGAACTTATTTCAGCAATATCATCTTCTTCACAGAATTAAATTCACCTGCATGCATGGAGTAAAAATATATTCCGCTTGGAAGATTACTAGCATTAAATACAATTTCATAATTGCCGGGTTTTTGCTTTTCGTTTACTAAAGTTGCCACTTCACGTCCAAGAATATCGTAAACAATTAATTTTGTGTTTGACGTTTCACTTTTCACATTTGACGGTATTTGATATTTTATTGTTGTACTCGGATTAAACGGATTAGGATAATTCTGATACAGCACAAATTTTTTCGGTAAATTTTCTGATCTATCTTTTTCCACATCGGTTGCAATTGTTGATATCTCAAAAGCGGTGTTCTTCCCAGGCCAATCGGTTA
>JAADIB010000105.1 GCA_013151565.1 Chlorobiota bacterium | reverse complement strand
CCAGATAATCCCAAAATTCCTCAAGAAACCCTTTATCGGAAGTATCTTGTTCTTTTTTCAGATCGTCAAGTTGTAAATCTTGAAATTTCGGATCTTGCAAAGACTTAAAAACATGCTCTTCCACATCTGCGGCATTACCATAATAAGCATACAACCCACCTATTATCGCACCCATACTGCAGCCGGTAATATTCGTTATCTTGATTTCTTCTTGCTCAAGAACTTTTAAAACTCCGATATGAGCTAGTCCTCTAGCTCCGCCGCCGCCAAGCGCTAATCCAATTCCTACCATTATTTTCCCTTTGATCTTACTTTTATTGTTCTTTTAAATTCAAACTTGAAAAGAATGAAATTATGCTTTCCCTACTCAACATTCCCACAATCTTATTTTCTTCAAGAACCGGCATTTGATTGACACCCTCCTTATCCATTGCTTTCAAGGCATCAACCAACGGAAAGTTTACATCAACTGTTTTTACCTGGTCAAGAGGTTTCATTACATCGGTAACTTTTGTCTTGTCCCAATCATTCTGCGAAACATTTTTAATATCATGGACTGTCAGAAGTCCAATGTACTTGCCGTAATCTTCCACTAAAAAAGATCGCCTATGACGAGTTAGAATTTCATTTTGAATAAATTCTGAAATAGTAGTATCTGCTGGTACTAAACCGTAAGCTTTTGTCATCGCTTCCTCTACAGTATGCCCGCCCAGGTATTTTGTAAATTTTTCTCTTTGGATCTGAGCAAAAGCAGCGCTCTCAAGAAACCAGCCTATAAAAGACATCCACAGTCCAGTCCATCGATGAAAAAGCCCGCCATCATTTCGAGAAAGCCTATCATAATTACAAAGAATCCAAATATCCTTCCTACACTAGCCGCTAATTTGTTTGCTTTATCAAAATCTTTTGTCCGCGCCCAAATTATTGCACGAAGTATTCTACCTCCGTCAAGAGGAAATCCCGGGAGTATATTAAAAACACCGAGAAATAAATTTATTAATCCCAAATAATGAAACAATGCATAAAGATATTCATTCCCTTTAAAGAGAGCGGCTAAACCATAAAAAAATCCGGCTAATAAAAATGTTACAACCGGTCCGGCTACAGATATTAAAAATTCTTCTTTCGGATTACGTGGTTCCTCCCCAATTTCGGAAATTCCTCCAAATATGAAAAGCTTAACCTGCTTTACTTTATAATTGAATTTTTTTGCAACAAGGGAATGCCCTATTTCATGCAGCAGCACACTTACAAAGAAAAGTATTGAGGTTATTCCTCCAATCAACCAGTAATAAACTTTTGACCAGTTTTTATACTCGCTTGGGAAATAACTTCCGGCAAGTATCCATGTTACAAAGAATAGGACTAAGAACCATGAATAGTCAAATGTTAATGGTATTCCGAATAGTTTTCCTACTCTTACTTGATTTTTTTTGAAAGATGTTTTCATAATATTTTCCGAATACTTTTCTGATTTTAATTTCAGAGTAAATTGTTAACTTATCCCCGGATATAACATACTATTTCTAAAATGTTTGTTAGAAAATACTCCTTAAACATCCAGTTGTCAAGAGTTTGTTCCTGTTGTTACCGGAAGCCATTACAATAAACGTAATAAAATTTTTTATAAATGCTAAGTCTGCACTAAAATGCTGCATGAAACTTTTCAATAACCAATTTGATTTCATCATGTTGCACAAAACATAAATTAGACTAACACGATAAGAAAACTCAACCCGATTAAAATTGAGAATCCTATAATTGCCTGCTTTTTAATTGCTGATCCACCAAGCATTAATGCATATATCATTTTTACGGCGTTATTGCTAGCCGTAGCGATAATTGTTGCTGAGACGATAGTCCCGATAGAGATACTCGCACTTACATCCTGAAATAGGTTCAGAATATAAGGATCAATATCTGTAACTCCAACAATCAGTGAAAGGATATTGATCCCTTCATTTCCAAAATTAGAAACTACATAATTTGTCAATACAGCGAACAATGAAAAGAGCAGTCCAAATATTAGTGCAGTTCTAAATTCAAGCGGATTTTTATCCGGTTCAACTTTAAAGATTTCATTTGTAGATTTTGAACTTCTCAGAAAAACAAAACTGATAATTGCCGCTGCTATAATTAATAATAAAAACGGAATCGCTAATTCATAAGCTACGTGCCGGTTAAAAATCCAAGCCAGGATAAATATCCTGAAATACATAACTCCTGTAGCGCTGATAATTCCTGCCACTGTTTTAGTTGAAGTTCCTTTGTTTTTACTTTTCTTAGCAAGAATAACAGTTGTAGCGGTACTGCTGTACAATCCGCCTAGCACAGCAGTTAGCATAATCCCGGAATTAGGGAAAATAAACTTCTTCAATATATAACTAAAATAAGATATCCCGGATATTGCAACTATTGTCAGCCAAAACTGATATGGTGATATATTAATACTCTTAGAAATCGGTTCATGCGGTAGAAGGGGTAGAATTACACCGGCGATAATTATAAATTTTGCAAGTATAGTAAATTCATCGCGTCCAAATTTTCTTGTAAACTCAAAAAGATCTTCCTTGATCTCTACTATGATCAATACAGTAACAATTATCAGCATCACTAACCAGGAAGGCTGCAGGTAAATTAACGGCGCCAGCGAGTATGTTATCATTGCAATAATTACAGAAGTAAGTCCGAACTTATTCTGAATTTTAATTTTGTAATAATACGCAATCCCAAGCAGAAGCAGCAACCCGCCGCCGCCTAAAAGAAATGGAAGCATTGTTGCTTTATCAAGTATGTATAAGATAAAACCGAGTATTCCTACTAAAGCAAATGTCCTATCGGTACCGAAAAGGAAATCAACATTTTCATTTAGATGATGACGCCTTTGCTCCAATCCAAGTATTAATGACATAAGAGCTACTAAGATAAAATTCTGTAGATCTACCGGTATTGACTTAATTACTTCCATATTCATTTTTATTTTTTCGCGATCATAACATAAAGCAATTGAATTAATCGCTTAATTTATAAAATCGTTTTTTCGTATTATCTCCTTTTAAATAGTCCATAATTCACATATTGCGATAAATCGCACGTGAAACGGCAAACGTGAAAAGTGAAAAATTTTATGCAACAGTTCTTGTTTTTTTGACGTTTGACATTTCACGTTTTTAAAGAAATAATCTTACCCTTTTAACTTTATTAAAATATTATTATATCATTCAAAAATATTTTTGTGAATCGATGAACCGATTATGATCATTGCCGTTCCGTCAATTATAAGACTAATTCCCACAAGTAAACCGATCAGCCAGAGTGAACTTATAGGCCAGCCAATAAGAAAGATAAAGGCGATAAAAATTGAGATCAGCCCGTTGAACATCATCCAAACCCATCCTTTCAAAGGACGCAGTTCCAAGCCGAACATTATTCCGGCAAACCCATCAAATAGAAAGTAAATGACCAGCATCAATCCAACTGCCGCCACACCTGTCATTGGTTTATAAAGTATGAGCAGCCCTATTGAAAATAATAAGAAGGGTTTAAACCAGGCTATCCATTTTGAGTTATAACTTTTCATTACATGATACCCTGATATTAGACTTCCGATTATCAGCATCCATCCGATAAAAAAAGAAATAGTAAGCGAAGTTAATTCCGGCAGCAAAATACTGATGAATCCAATAATTAAAAGAAGAATACCTGCAATAACCGAGTGAGTTTTAAACTGCTTTTTTAAATCGTCTTCTAAAAAATATTGCCTCATTTTATTTCTCCTTATTTAATTTATTATGATAACGAATTTTCTTAAATTCTCTAGCGCGAACCTTTCTATACAAATATTCCACCGCAAAGGAAGCGACGAATGTGATAATCGTACCGTAAAAAACTATTCGCTGGTCAATCCACTGAAAGTAGAGGAGAAGAAGGAAAACAAAACTTATCAATAGAAGATTGAAAGACACAACAACAGCACTACCACCAATCTCTTTTACCAGCTTAAGATGAGAGATCATTACAAAAATATAAATAACCGTAAAGACCGAACTTGTAATTGCAGCTACGCCGCCGATATCAAATAAAAGTGCAAACAACATTCCTAAGCCGGCTGTAATATAAAGTCCTTCAGTTGTTCCGAACCATTCCTTGCGTTCAAAAAATTCGGGAAGTTCCCCCTCTTTTGCAAATGAATATGCAGTGTTTGCACCTCCGTAAAGAGTTGCATTGAGCGCTGATGAAATTGAAAAAAGCGCGCCGATTGAAATTAATAAGAATCCGAAATTCCCGAGAAAAGGCTGAGCCGCAACCGCAAGCGCATTTTCCTGCGAAGCAATAAGTTGTTTAAGCGGCAAATTACCCACAGCAGCAAGTGCGACTGATACATAAATAACTGAAACTACTATTATGCTGATAATTATAGCTTTAGGTACGTTCTTCTGCGGGTCCTCCATATTTTCCGACATGTTTGTTACTAATCCGAAACCCATATAGGAAAGGAAGAATATTACGGAGGCATGGATCATTCCGCCCACGTGAGATGAATCGAAAGAGGGAGCAATCAATTCAGGTTTTATTGTAAATAGTCCGCCTACAATAAACACACCTAGAATCAGCAGTTTTATAAGAACAATATAAAACTCGGCTTTACCAACGGCTTTAGAACCAAAAAAATTTAGAACCGTAAAAAATGAGATTACAATTACAACTGTGATCCCGATAGACAACGGGCTTGAAGTAATTCCTATAAGCGGAATAAAATAACCCGCAAACCCTTTTGCAAAAAGTGATATGGAAACAACGTAACTCAGCCACATAAGTACACTCAGGCTTCCGGTAACGATAGTATCTCCAAAACCTTTTAATACATAAGCGATCGGACCGGCATTTGAGACAATTTTCCTCCCGAATTTCATATACGAGTAGGCAACGGCAAAAGCATAGAATGCCGAGAGAATAAATGTTTCCGGTAAATTCTGCTTTGCTATCTCAGCACCGACACCAAAGATGGAGAATATACTCGCACCCACCATAGTGCCTACTGCCATTGAAATTGCGCCTATCAGTGTTATTTTTTTACTCATTTGTTAGTATCCTTTAGAAAACCGAAACATTAATATATTTATCAGGATTTTTCTTAATATCAGAGACTAAAGAATCGATAGAACTGATAGCATGATTTATGTTATTATATAGGGAGTCATTCTGCATTAAATTTCCCATACTCCCTTTCCCCTCATTTAACCTAGCCAGCAAGGAATCCAATTTAACTGCAGCAGATGATGATTTATTTAAAAACTCTGATAAATTATCTGAACTTTTCGAAAGAGATTTTATCAATTCAGAAATATTTTCTTTATTCTCGGAAGTTAGTTTATTCAAATTAGTTAAAGTATTGTGCAGATCAACACTGATAACCTGTTTTTTGTACTAGTAATTGTTTCTGATAATTCTTTTAAGATAAACTCTACATTTTTTTGTGTTTCATCCCCCGTGAGCGTATCCAGATTATTCAGTATTTTATCAATTTTCGGCACAAGATCTTTTACGTCAGTTATTAAACTTTCCAAACCGCTTGTGCTTGATACACCTTTGACCGTAGCATTTTCAAGCAGATAAGTTTTGGATGAACCTGGTGAAATTTCAATTACTTTACCGCCAATAAGGCTATAATCTTTTACCTCGAATTTAGAATCGACCGGGATACTATCAATCCCTTCAATTTTCAATTTCAGTAAAACTTGGTTATTTGAAATTTCGGCACCACTGACTGTTCCTACTTTAAGACCCTTAAAATAGACATCGTCGCCTTGCCCTATTCCATTACCATTATCTACTATTAAATTTACCGGTAATCCGGTAACGAAGAAATTTGACTTACCAAGGATTAAAATCCCTACGATAA
>JAADIB010000146.1 GCA_013151565.1 Chlorobiota bacterium | reverse complement strand
AATACAAAGAGTTATACTGAAACAATTATGAAATAAAAAAACAAATATCTTAAAATTGGAATTTGAAACTTGGTAATTATTTGTCTTTTGTTATTTGCTTTTTAGTGCTTCTAAACGAATTTTATTCGTAACCAAACCTATAGATTTGCAGTCAGTCCATAGCGGTTTAGTTATTCATCCTTCTGCATAAAAAGCGACATGAATGTCGCTCTACAATTGGGTTTGAAAATTTAAAAACCTCGGAGGTTTATCCAATATTTATATGTCTTTTCTATAAATGTTTAGGCAACAAAATAGTCATTTCTTTTTTATTCATGATTTACAAGTTTTACTATCTCATCTGGGTTCATTTTTATACTAATTTTATTTTCGTCTAAACTATATTCTTTTTGTGTTTGAAACTTATTTTTAAATGGATTATCTAAAATTATTTCCCCACCTTTTTCCGACACAATTTTGACTTCTGTTACATTTCCGTCTTCCATCTTTGCTGAAATTAAAAATGCGCCCTGTGCTCTCAGTTTGTCGAACTTTGCATCTTTCCAATCTTTTGGAATTGCGGGAAATATTTTTACAACACCGGTATGACTTTGTAAAAGCATTTCCTGAATACCCGATGCAAATGCAAAATTCCCTTCCAAGGTAAACGGGCGGTATAAATATTTTGAATAACCGGCTTTGCACTGATCACCATTTACGTGAAACGAATTTTTCAAGCAAAAACATTTGGCAAAAATTCGGAGTATACGGGCTGCATTATCGCCATCAAAAGCGCGGGCATATAAATTGCCCATCCAACTGAATGAGAAACCTGTCCACCAGTCGCTGCCGTATTTCTCAAGGTTTTTCAGTGTATTTAAAATTACTTTTTTGTCAGCCTCGCCATTGGAGAAATCAACAATTCCCAGCGGATGAAATCCTATTAAATGGGAGAAATGTCTGTGCGATTGATTATAAGGAAAACCGGGAGCAAACAAAAGACCACTTTCAGTATCAACTGCTAATTCCGACCACTCCGATAAAATTCGATTCCAATTATCTGCCTCGTCCTTTAATCCCAATTCGTTTGCCAACTCAGCGGCTTTTTCGTAAGTCCAACGGATAAGAGCCAAATCGAAATTTGTAGTTTCTGAAAACCAAGCTTTCCGCGAATTATTGAAAATTTCCGGACTGGAACTGATCAATAGTTTTCTTTTTCCATCATCGGATCTTTCCGCCATCTGGTCTAAAAAAATAGCCACATCTTTTATCCATGGATAAGCACGCTGCTCAAGAAAATCTCTGTCCATCGAATACTTCCAATGTAGATAAAAATGATGCCCCAACCAAGCAGCCACCGTTTGCCCCATGGAATATTGGACCCAGCCGCCCATCGGTTCTCCTTCTAAAGTCGTCACACCGGGTACATTCATTCCATCAACGCCAAAATATGCTTTAGTATATTTTTTAAACGTTGGACGGTATTTCCAAAGCCAGTTCAAAAATCCTATTTCCAGATCAAGATGGTTACCGGTGTAAGAGGGCCAGTAACTTAATTGTGTATTTAAATCGTGGTGGAAATCACCTTTCCATGGCGGCAATTTCCCGTTGTCAGCAGTCCAAACTGCTTGCAGCGCAATTGGCGGAGCGTCGTTTCGTGCAGCAGATCCAAATTTATACATCTCCAAATAGTATTGCCTTTCAAGCAGTGAATCTGGAATTTCTATTGCCGATTGGTTCCAATAATTTGTCCACCAGTTTAAATGAGTTGCTAACGAATTATTAAATCCTAAATCCATTTCTTTAAGGACAACATCTCTAGCTTGCGGAGATTTCTTCCAGCCTTTATTTGCAGAGGAAATCGACCAGCAGCCAATTATTCCATTTCCCGTTTCCTTCCACGAGGTATTTATTTGATAAGAAAAATCACCCCATCCTTTTTGGTTATAAGTAAAAGAATTTCCGTTTTTAACAATTTCTCCCTGCGGATAACCCAGTTGGTTTAGATCATTTTTTGATTGACTTGTATATTCACCCCCGCTCTTTCTGTTATACGCAGGTGAAACCAATTCAACTTTAATCGCTTCATTTATATTTTCGAATTTATACCAGCCCACTTGTTTTTCTGCTTGAACAAATGTGGTGAGCTTTGCACCGTTTTCCCATTGAACGGTGCAAGTTGCTGTTTCTATATCCAGATTTACGGTTTTAACTTTCCCCAGTTGCTTAATATCAAACTCCAATGCACCGGCAGGTATTTTAGAAGGTGCGGGTAATTTTTCGTATGGAGTATCAAACACTTTTTGAATTTCTTCGTATTTATCAGCTTTCCAATATTTGTACACATCTTGGAACTTCCATTTATCGAAGTCAATATTTTCCATCGGGCGTAGATCCCACAGATCAGCTCGGTCCAGCGAAAAACGGAGCTTGCCATTTTTCTGCCAAACGAGGCTGCCTATCATTCCGTTTCCAAGAGGTATGGCTTCGTCCCAAGTTTGGGCTAACTCTGTAAAGTTAAGATTGTGTTCGACAGCAGGTGATGTGTCTTTTTGGCTGCTGCATGAGAAAAGTATAAAAACAATTAAAACGGGTAATAATTTTTTCATAATTTTATATTTCCTTTAAAAGACTTATAGAACACAGATGACACTGATATAACAGATTATCGCTGATTATTTTTTAATCATTATCTATTCCGTTTGATTCCCATCTAAAAGATTGTTGGGTAAGTTTGTTAGATTTTTTATAAATAATCACAAATGAAAATTATACATAATTAAAATAATAACAATTTCTAATTTAGCAGTAAAAGAAACTAACCACAATTTTCTAAATTCTATCCTAATTTTCAATTTAATTAACTATTGGAAAAACTAAATAAATTATTATTTTAATATTATATAATTGGGGCTATTTGTTTTTAAAAATATTAGAAAATTGAGTAATATCTTAATAAATTAAAAAATAATTCAAATGGGGATGTCTCCTCCAAAGGCGGACAAGTTTACTTAATCTTCCGTGTGGTTAGAAGAAGCCTTTGAATAACCTAAAAGTCTCTGTCATTCTTAGAGAGATTATTCAAAGCCTTCTAGAAGTTTATCCGCCTTGGCGGGCTTAGCTTAGCATCCATTATACCTATTAAAATAAGTGTTGACAATTTGCAAACATATGAATACATTAGAATGCATATAAACGAATATCATTCATAGGAGATAAATATGTCTAAAACAATTACACTTCGTTTAAGTGAGGAAAGTTATAAAAAATTTAAAAGTTTAGCAGATAGAGATAACAGACCAATTTCTAATTTTATCGAAACTGCTGTAAAAAGATTTATTGAACACAATATTTACGTTGATGAGTTTGAAATGGAAGAGATCAATAATAATACTGAGCTCAATAAAAGTATTAAAAGAGGCATTTCTGACATGAAAGCAAAAAGAGGACGTTTTGTTGAATAATTATAAAATCTTTGAAACAGATGAATTCTTAAAAAGAATGAAGAAAATATCAAAACGAGAACAACAATTTGTTGAAAATAAACTTATCCAATATATCTATCCTCAATTAAAAGAAGAGCCACATTACGGAAATAATATAAAAAAGTTAGTTAATTATAATCCAGATACTTGGAGATATAGAATTGGGAAATATAGATTATTTTACATAATAGATGAAGAAGAAAAAGTAATTTATATAATCTCAATTGATCTACGAAAAGACGCTTATTAAAATTTAGGACAAGATAAATGTTGGCTTAAAATCATTTCATTTTAAAGTGCAGTTTCGATTTACTATTGGAAAAACTAAATAATTTCTTACTTTAGCATTATACAATTGGGCAATATATCTGACAGAATATTAGAGCTTGAGTAATATCTAAATAAATTATAAAATAATTGGAATGGTATCAGTATAAAATGCTGGATATCATTCGGTTTAAGCTATAGAATATGTAGCTTATTAATATGTTATGTTGTAGAGAGACAGTATGCTTTCACTAAGAGAAGAAATGGAAAAAGAAGAAGAGAAAAGGAAAAGGCTCCAGCTAGAATCAATTATTGAGAAAACAGAATTGAGTCCTGAAGAGTTATGGGAGCTATATCCAGACAATTACACCGCTTGGTGTAAAAAGCATTATTATCCAAAATTAATTGAATACTTTATTTCTGTACAACCGAGATTTAAAGAGTGGATGCACGAGAATGATGTTGATAAAGATTTTTTATTGGAATACGGTTTAACTAATTGTCTCTCTCCCAAGAAATTATCCAAAAACAAGTACTTGTACGTAATTGAAGTAGAGCATGAGTTATACCCATCCAAATTTCTTGGCTATAAGAAAGTTAATAAAACAGAAGATTTTCTTAATCATCCCGCTACGTTAAAAACTACAAGAAAAGTAATATCCTATTCAGATTGGTGTGTTAAGAATAGAATAAAAGTTAATTTGTTGAATATTCAATCTCGTTCAGCACCACATCATCAATCTGAAGAAGTCTTTTTGGCAGATAATTTTAAGTTGTTAAAGCTTGGCGGAATTAGCATACCTACGTCTGGTTATATAGGCTTGAACAAAAGCAATCAATTCGAATTTGTTAATTTGTGCTCAATAAATTTTTCTGGTTTTTCTAATTTCGCTTCACAAATAGGTATAAAATGTTCGTACTCTACACTTGATCATCTTTTATGTTCAAATACATTTATGGTTTTTCCAAATTTTGAATTTTGTGAAAGTATCGAT
>JAADIB010000217.1 GCA_013151565.1 Chlorobiota bacterium | reverse complement strand
AACCAAACTGACAGAGTTTCCTGTAACTGATAGAGTTGTTAAATCTTGCTGTCCGGATGTATAAATTATTTGATATTCGTTTCCAGTTTCATTCCATCTTGCAGCTATATTTGTTTCCCGTGTTATCGGTGCATTTGGGATTGATGTAAAACTGCTTCTAATACCATTTGTGTCAATTAAACAGACAGCAGAATTATTTCCAACTTTTGCTATAGCAATGAACTTTGAAAATTTCTCCAACCAAGCAATACTGTAATAGTATTGATCAATGTTTGAAAAATAAAATTTTTGTTCCGTCTTAATAACCGTATCTATATTGGCTTTAATAATCGTGCCGTAAAGACTTTCACCGTTACCCCAAACAATAAGCGCAAAGTTATTATCATTGGAAGCTGAAACAGCCCACCAATTATCTTCATCCCGCGGAGAAAGTTCTAATGAGCCGATTTCCTCCCCGGTTTGATCATTTAAGATTCGTACTTCATTCATTGAGGTCTGTGCCGGAGGGGCTTCATCAGTAAGGGATACAATAAACATCCCATTCAAATGAACCGCATTGGGAGAATGTTGGGACTCTTCTCCACCGGAAATTATCCAATTACTTTTTATAACTGTTCCATCCGGTTTATGCATTTGTCCGCGTATATCAACTGTTGCCCCACTGCCGTCTTCCCAAACTGAAAGCATTGTATTATCTGAATGATTGATCGCTACATTTACCGGTTCCTGTGCTTCATCATATCCTGTCCCAATATAGCGCTGAGCCTCAGTATCAAAATTGATATTTCCATCAGAAGTGAATGATATGATCTGATTGTAAATATCGTGCTGCCATCCGTCATTAGAGCCGGAAGAACTTGACCATGAAATATAGTAACGCTGTACTCCTTCATCAAAGAAAGGGACTACATTCATTGAGTGGCTTTTCTCTCTTGGATCCTGAGCAAATACAGAAGTGCTTACAAAAACCAAGATTAGTAATATAATTAGTTTATTAAAATTCAGAATTCTTCCTTGTTCTAAACTTTTAAGAATATTTTTCTATTATATAAAAACCGAAGTAACAATAAGGATAAAACCAGTGACATAATCATCGCAACCAAATATCCCCAAACATTCGGGCTGTGCAGATCAGTTGTTCCGCCAACGATGCGCGTAGCTATCTGATTAAAGTCAACAAGTTTGCGAGCCATGTAAATTGTGATAGGATTAACTCCTATCCATACAAATATCAATGTCCATTTTGTATACTTCTTTACGTCGATTATCCAATAGAAGAATCCCATCAAGATAAAACTTAACCCGCCGGCAACTAATACGTATGTTGATGACCATATTTTTTTAATGATAGGCATTGAAACCGACCAGCCCAAACCAACTATAAGCATCGATACTCCAAGACCGACAAGGTAATAAACTCTCTTCTGCTGATCTAACTTTTTGTCCAATAAAATGAATGAAGCAAAAACACCGAGCAGACAGCTTATAGTTGCCGGGAAAGTTCCAAGAATTCCATTTACATCCCAAGTTCCGTTCCCGCCTAATTTTCTTCCGGGTAGTAGAATTGAATCAATATACTGAGCCCAATTGGATTCTTTAGTAATTGAGATTATGCCTGTGTCGGGAACGGGGATGAATACGTTCAATATCCAGTATGCAGCAAGAACAACTACCGAGACCAAGATCAATCCTCTCAGTTTGAAATGGATAAACAACATTCCTGTAAAAAGATATGTAACCGCTAACCGCTGCAATACTCCGAAAATACGAACATCGCCCCACCCGTGAGATATACCGCCATAGTAGATTATACCAAACAAAAATAGTAATATAAATCTTCTGAGCAGTCTTTTGTATGCTGCTTTTTTTCCTTCTTGTTTTAATATTCTGGATAGTGAAAATACAACCGACATGCCCATAACAAATTCAAAGAGCGGGAATATCAAATCGTAAAATGTGAAGCCTATCCACTTCGCATGGTCAAACTGCGGTAGTAAAATATCTTGCACACCTTGTCCAAATAGCTTTACAACTGCCAAGGCTAATCCTGTTCCGCCAATTAACCAGAACATATCAAAACCTCTTAAAACATCAACAGACAGAATTCTTTCTTTTTTAGGTATATTTTCACTCTGCATTTTTACACTAATTATTTTAATGATATTCTTGACAACCTGATCTCATGCGATCTGTTCTCTTTTGCAACTTCTGCATAAATCCAGAGTTCTCCGTCAACCCATATCCAATCTGAATAACGAAATGTATAAAATTCTCCCGGAGTGGTACTAAGCAGAAGAGGAGACTCTGTTGTCAGATCAACGATATTTTGAAGATCAAAAGTAAATCCGAATCCGGTTCCGATATTATAAACCGGATCATACCATTGTGTGCTGGAGCCTTCATAGATAAAGAGGTAGCCAATACCCAAAGGCAGTACCGACGCTGGTCGAATGAAGAAATTATGCCAGTTATCCAAATCCATTACCGGTTGATTAACATTACCAACCGGATTCCAATTTTCACCATCGTCACTTACAAAATGGAACAGCCTTTCATTCCTTCTAATATAACCGGTAACATAGCAATGATATTTCCCTTCTGAGAAAATTATGACCGGATCTTTGTATTCCTTAACAGAAACGTCTCTCGCATATTTTTTTACAGGCGGAATAATAACCGGATGAGCAGAAGTTGGATCAATATCTTTTAAATCGCTCACATCATTGAATTTTATTATCGACCAAGGACCATTCTGCCAGGGACCGCATGCATACAGTTTAAACTTCTGTGTGGTTGGATCAATTATTAATGCTGGTCTTTCAAAGCCGGGTATCGGTACATCTTCCCGGAAAATTGAATGATATTTATCGAAATGTATTCCATCATCACTTCTCAATATTCTTATCTCATAACCACGTAAACCTCTTGGATATTCAGGTGAACGCATCCTAGCAGCCATCCAAAATATTCCGTCTTTATCCCTTACAACGGACGGAGCGCCTGCCCAGTATTCTGCTTCGTCTTTATCTGGTTTTAACACAACATCGTACTTCTTAAATTTATCGGCAATAGTTTTAAACTGTTTAACAATATGCGGAACCGGACCATCCCAATTTGATTCTTTCGCTAAGAAAGTATTCCAGTCAATGCCGCTGATCTTTCCATTGATAACTTTTTCATACGCGAAGCCCTTTCCTTGAAGCTTTCTTGTGTCATTTTTTGTTTCTTGATATTGTACAATCATCCTTGTCGGATTCTTCAAAACATGGACTTGTAAGAAACCATTATAGGTAGGACTATTACCAACAGAACCAGTATTAAGAGCTAATGCACCGGTATCAACATCCTCGCCTAGGAAATAATATCTTTTATATCTATGAGTTGTGGCACCTAGAACAAGATCGGCTTTATTCATTAATTTCAGTTTCCTTTCTTCACTAAGCTGATCAACCCAAGGACCGGTATGTGCTAGAACAACAATAATATCATTATCAGTTTTATCAATACTGTCCAGAGTGTTCATTAAGTATTCTCTTGTACTTTCGTTAAAGGCAATATTTGGATCAGTTGGCGTGTCGGAATAATGAAGTTGAATAATGTGAACTTTAATACCGTCATATTCTTCTATTGCATAATACTCACATTTATTATCCCTTATCTTAACATTTTTCCTTTTTGATAAGTCAACATAGTCCAGTATCGGAGCGCCTGCGCCCCAATCACCTTGGTCTTTACCCCAATATTCGTTTTCGCCATCGGCAACATTCGGGTAAAAATGGTTGTGCCATAAAGTGTCATTCTTGATCAGATCCAAAAACGGATTTTTCCTGTTATCCTTAACATGATCGCCAAGACCAAGAATGAAGCGGTCGCCAGCTTCTCTAATCCATTTATCACATTTATACATATCCGTATTTTCAACCGAGTAACCTTTATTATCACTCATAATTGAAAAACTGAATACTGCCATGCTGTCCAATTTCTTTATTGTCATCTGTGCGGATAATGAACTGACTATTATCATCAGAATCAGTATCAACATTTTTATTTTCGTTGAAAACATTTTTTAAGTTCCTCCAAGTAAAATTATTTTTTCACTGGAATATAATGAAAAGATTCACCCCAAGTCATTTGTATAACATGATAATCAGAACGGTAAAGATCATCATTTGTAAGTTCTAAAAATTTCGTATCACCCCAGAATGGCACCCGATCGTCAACCGGGTGACCTAATTCATTTTCGTGTCCGGGAATTACCAATTCCGGGTTGAACCCTTTTACAATTCTGTAAAGTTCGTTTGTCCAGCATGGCGGTAATAAGATATCCACATGATATTTTTTTGCAACATTATCTATCCAAGAATAGTCAACCATGAAATCCCCTTCGTTTATCTGATCTCCCATTTGTGAAACTGAGATACCTTCCGGAGTAAATACCAATGGAACATTATTGAGAGTTCCTGACATTTGGTGTCCCGGATAAATGACAACCTCGAGTTTGATTTTTCCATTTTGTATTTGCAGAGTTTGCTTTATGTCCGCTTCTCTTTTTAAGTGAGTTATCTTTTCAAAAATCGGATCATCTTCCCATAACTGGGTTGCAGCTACAACCGGTTTCTCATTAGCTATAAATTCCTGTGCAACCCCTTTATCAATATGATCTCTATGCTTATGACTGATAAACAGTACATCACACTGCTTAACAAAACGTTTCATTAGCTCATCAGAAATGGGAGATCAGATAAA
>JAADIB010000336.1 GCA_013151565.1 Chlorobiota bacterium | reverse complement strand
GAGCCAACAGAAATAAATGATCAGAATATTCAAACGGATAAAACGAGTCACTTCTGAGTGAGAATCGACTCAGATCATACATGATGTACGCCGTAGGTGAAATTGTGCTGATCGTTATCGGTATTCTTATAGCGGTAGAAATAAATAATTGGAATGAAAGTAAAAAGAGTGATGCAAAAATCACGAGTGCACTACTGTTGATAAAAGATAATTTGAAGAAGACAGAGCCGAATTAGAACTCAATCTTGAAATAGGGAAGAAGAAGTTTTTGAACTATTGGCAAACTGTTCTGGAAGAGAATCCCGCCGATGGTGATTATTCAAACCTTATAAATCATTTAGGCGTTTATGATTTTAACTCCAATAATTCCGGTTACCTTAGTGCAATAAGAGGGGACATACTTTCGCTTATTGATAATCGGGAGCTGGTCAATAATATTATTGCATACTATGAACTTAAGTTCCGTGAGATGGAGAACAGATCATCCGAATTTGCAAGGTGGACACTTCTAATGACAAATTTAATTTTTGATTCGTTTGCAAGGACCGAGAAGATAAAAGATATAAGACAAAGAACTCAAATTATTATTTCCGACCCGGTATTTAAGGAAACTTTGCTCGAAATGTTATCGACCACTGAAGACCTATTAAAAAAGATCAATGACCGCATTAAAAGTGTTGATTCTCTGGTCTCTAAAATTGAAACGAAACTGAGTATTAAATAATTTAAATGGGGGCGAAAAGTGATGAATAAATTGCAGCTTAGAAAAGTAATTAAATTCAATGCAGATAGATCGAAGGTTTGGGATGCATTGGTTAATCCCGAAATTATTAAAGAATATCTTTTGGGAACGGAAGTCATTTCCGATTGGGAAGTAGGCAGCAGAATGATCTTCCACGGAGAATGGAATGGCAGCGAGTTCAATGATAAAGGCAATATACTTGCAATAGAACCGGAAAAATTGTTGAAGTATAATTATTGGAGTATATTTTCCGGTCTGGATGATAAAGAGTTTAACTATTCCGTTATTACATATCAGCTTGAGGAGGAAGACGGGCAGATAGTTTTATTGTTAACGCAAGAAGGCTTCAAGGATAGGTATGCAAAGGAACATTCGGAAATGAGTTGGGATATGATCTTTGAAAAGATGAAGGAAATTGTTGAGGAATGATAAACTTTGTTATTTTTTTCTGAACAGAATATTTGGGAAACTGAACTTAGAAATTGACTTTACAGAGTAGTGAGTTTTATTGATAATAGATTGAGCCGCCAAAATTCCACTCTGAACCGAAGGACCAATACCTTCGCCCATATCTATCGTTGCTAACCCGACAGCATCACCTACCAGATAAATATTATTAAGCTGCGTAACTGGATCTTTATCACGAAGATAATAGTTATAGCCTCTCGGATGAAACTCGAAATTGTTTATCAATCCAATCTTATTGAGTTTGTTTATCAGCAATTCCCAATGATATTTAATAGAACTATTTTGTGATCTGAGTGCGTTCAATGTTCCGCCGATACCGACATTAAGATAGTTTTTCCCCTTCGGTACATACCACGAATATCCAGCCAGTTTATTCTCCATCATCCATAAGTGGCAGCGGGCATCTTCAACTTGATAAGGGAATTCTTCTTCTAAAGCTAAAATTCTCTTCCCATTATTACGTGGAGAAAGTTCGCTGAAAAACGTTCTGTAAACGGGACAATGCGTTCCGCCTGCGCCGATCAAATACTTTGAGCGGAACATATCATCAATTATAAAATGATCTTTCTCTTTTTTAATGTCTGTAGCTTTGTGATGATACACTCTTGCTTTACTTCTTTTCAGAAGCCAATCATCAAATTCATAACGCCTTATTGAAAATTGTGTGGTTGGTATTGGAAGTTTAAATTTCTGAAAGAAGTAATAGTTGAGCCGGTCAAATTTTTGAATTATGTAAGGATAATTATCAATATCAATTTCCAGGTCTTTAAGAACCTTCGGAGTTATCCAGCCGGCGCAGAGTTTTAAACGGGGGAATTTACTTTTATCGAGAATGATTACATCGAATCCAGCTTTGACCAATTTCCACGCTGCCGTTGATCCAGCCGGACCGCCTCCAATAATTAAAACTTCACATTCAGTCATAAACTTTCCAAATTATGATATTCTGCAATCAGGCTTCGGATCTCCAATCCTTGTCATAACAAAATGCCAAAGTTGCGTTTGTCTTGCGCGGAACCCGCCGGCAGCGCTAAGGAGATAATAATGCCACATTCGTCTGAACCTTTCATCAAAATCACTTTTTAGATTGTCCCAAGCGTTTTCAAAGTTTTCATACCAAGCCAATAAGGTCTTGTCATAATCGGGACCAAAATTATGAAGGTCTTCTATCACAAAATATTGATCCATTGCTTTCGCCAACTGTTCTATTGATGGGAGCACACCGTTTGGAAATATATATTTAGTTATCCATGCGTTTGCAGTTGTTGAACTGTCATTCCTTCCGATGGTATGGATAAATGCAAGCCCGCCTTTCTTTAAAGTTTTGTCAACAACTTTCATATACGTCTCGTAATTTCTATAACCGATATGCTCCATAATTCCAATAGAAATAACACGGTCGTATTCTCCTTCAACATCTCTATAGTCCATCAATTTAAGTTCGACCGGGAGGTTCTTATATCGTTCATTTCCATATTCAGCCTGCCTTTTTGAAACAGTTACTCCGGTTACGGAAACTCCATATTTCTCAGCGGCATATCCGGCAAAAGAACCAAACCCGCAGCCGAGTTCCAGAACTTTCATTCCAGGTTTTAACCCTATCTTTTTACATACAAGGTCCAACTTTGCTTCTTGAGCATCGTCAAGATTATCAGCATTTTTCCAGTAGCCGCAAGTATAGTTCATTCTCTTGTCGAGCATAGCACTGTATAATTTATTGCTTATATCGTAGTGCTTTTGTCCGACTTCAAACGCATGTTTTTTATTCTGCAGATTAAATAATTTTGTTTTCAGTAAGAATAAAACAATTTTCAAGTCCCCTTTAATAGCGTATTCAAGATCAGCGCGTAGAATTCTGTCAATTAATTGATCTATAGCTTCACAGTCCCACCAGCCATCCATATACGATTCCCCAAAACCAAGCGCAGATTCGGCTAAAACTCTACGATAAAATTTGGGGTTATTTACTTGAATATCGTATGGATTGCTGCCATTGATCGTAATGCCCGCAGTATCAAGTAAATTACGCAGTACTCTTTCAGCTTTTTTAATTGCCATAATTATCCCCCATATAAAAATTGTTTATATGAATAATATATTCTAATGAATTTTGAACATTTATCCAAATTATTAACTTGCTTCAAATGATAATAGAGGGACAAAAAATACTTAAACCTGAAGTATTCTGAAAATTGAATTATAAAGACCAACTCAACCGCATTCTAGTAATTAATGAACACATCAGGATAGTTCAAGTAAAACTCCGTAAGAAATCGACGGAAAAATAATTAATATTCGAAATAATTTTAACGCTGAATCGTAAAAATTAAATTTGCCCTTTATACACGAACACTGGACAATATTTTTCGAAAAATATAATGCTCCTAAACGACGCATTTATTCTAACTCAAGTAGCGTAAGGTAGTTCCCGTAAGGCAATTACGCTAATATCAATTACTCGATTTAGTATTCTTTCACAACAAAATTTGATGTGCCGTGAGCGATACAATATTGATCGCGGAACTTATTAAAGGGAAAGAAATATTATCTATAAAAAAATATCTCTTTTATGAAAATAAAATTTATACTTGACAAACAATTTATTTTGCACTACTTTTGCCCTCAATTATTTGCAGATAATATTTACTTCGAAGTAAATTTGTTCTTTTAATTAGTTAACAACCAGGACTCTTATCGAGAAAGGCTGAGGGATCAGGCCCTATGAAGCCTTGGCAACCGCCCCTAACGGGGAAAGGTGCTAATTCCTGCTCTATTAAATTAGGGAAAGATGAGAGAGAAGGAATTAATATGTATTTTTTTATTAAACCTCCTCAGGATTCTTTCCTCAGGAGGTTTTTTTTTGCACAAAAATAAAGGAGTATATAATGAACGCATTATTAAAAGAAAAAAAATATAGATATGAGACATTGCAACTGCACGCCGGTCAGGAACCCGACACAGCTACAAACTCACGTGCGGTTCCTATCTATCAAACTACATCGTATAACTTTAACGATGCCGATCACGCAGCAAATCTTTTTGCACTTAAAGAATTCGGTAATATTTATACGAGAATAATGAATCCTACAAACGATGTATTCGAAAAAAGGATTGCCGCGCTGGAAGGCGGGGTTGCAGCATTGGCTGTCGCTAGCGGTCAAGCTGCTGAACATTTAGCTATCACTGCTATTGCACAGGCGGGAGATAACATAATTTCAACCAGTTATCTTTACGGAGGCACTTACAACCTTTTCAAAGTAACTCTACCGCGCTTAGGGATAAACGTTAAATTTGTAAGCGGAGACGATCCGGCGGAATTTGAAAAACTAATAGATGACAACACGAAAGCGTTATATTTGGAAACTATCGGTAATCCGAAACTTAACATACCCGACTTCCAGGTTATCGCTGAAGTTGCTCATCGAAACGGTATTCCGCTTATAGTGGATAACACATTCGGTGCAGCCGGATTTTTATCCCGACCAATTGAACACGGAGCGGATATTGTAGTTGCTTCCGCTACAAAATGGATTGGCGGACATGGAACGTCGATAGGCGGAGTGATTGTTGATTC
>JAADIB010000260.1 GCA_013151565.1 Chlorobiota bacterium | reverse complement strand
ATAGATATATTATTTTTAATTCATTATAATGAATTAGAAAGCAAAAATGATCTACGAAATAAATACACGCGTTTGGTTAAAACAATTCGATTCATCAAAACTGATTGATGTACCTCGGAGTTACTGGGAAGCCCTTAGAGACAAAGGGACTAAGTATATATGGTTAATGGGAATTTGGCAGACAGTTCCGTCCGCTGTTAAAAAATATTGTTTCGTTAACGGATTGATAAAAGAGTATGACAGCGCATTGCCAGACTGGAAAGAGGAGGATGTTATCGGCTCTCCTTATGCAATTGACCGTTATGATGTTAATCCCGAAATATGTTCGAAAGAAGAAATTATCCAACTGAAAAAACTCTTTAATAATATGGGAATGAAACTGATCCTGGATTTTATTCCCAATCATTTCAGCGCTGAGACTTCCCTTTTGAAAGAGCATCCTGAAATTTTTCTTAAAGCGAATAAACATCTTTACGGCAAAGACCGCAGAACTTTTTTCATGGAGCAGGACGGGAACGATTATTATGCTCATGGCAAAGATCCATACTTTGAAGCATGGCAGGATACAATACAAGTAAATTATCTTACTTCTGAAGCAAGAGATTATATGACAAATGTTCTGCTGGAGTTAACCGAACTTTGCGATGGTGTAAGATGTGATATGGCAATGCTGGCGCTTAATTCCGTTTTCAGCAATACATGGCATGAAGTAAAAACCGCGATGAATTATGAACCCCCGGAGAATGAGTTTTGGAGTTCTGCGATCAGCGAGGTAAAAGAGAAAGAAGAAGACTTTCTCTTTATTGCAGAAGCCTATTGGGATTTGGAGTATCAGCTTCAAAGTCTCGGATTTGATTACACTTACGACAAACGTTTATATGATAGACTGGTTGAAGGAAATGTAAAATCAATTTCCGATCATCTTAAAGCGGATAAGAATTATCAATTGAAGTCTGTAAGATTTATTGAAAATCACGATGAAAAAAGATCAATAACAGTCTTTGGCAGAAGGACAAAAGCCGCGGCAGTTATAATGAGCACGTTGCTGGGAATTAAGCTTTACTATGATGGTCAATTTGCCGGCAAACGAATAAAGCTGCCGGTCCAGTTAGGAAGAGAGCCTAAAGAAGAAGTTAATGAAGATATACAAAGTTTTTATAATAAACTTCTTAGCATTACAAAAAATGATATTTTCAAGAAAAGTGAATTCTCTTTGTTAACTCCAATTCAGGCTTGGAGTGATAATGATTCACACAAAAATATTTTAGCATGGTTATGGCATTATAAAGATGATCACAGATTAGTAGTTGTCAATTATTCCGATATCACCTCTGTATGCAAAATAATATTTGACCCGCAATTACCCTCGGAAGAAATTACTTTTGATGATCTATTGAACGACAAAGAATATTTGCGCTTCAACGATGAAATAAAAAGAAATGGGTTGTACATCCAGCTTGATCCCTTCGAAAGCCACATCTTTTCTTTTTGATAGTGTCCTTCTCCGTGAAACAAATCGAGACACAAAGACACACAAAGGAAAAAACATTCATGCATAAAAAAACACCCGTCTACCGGAATTAGACGAGTGTTATAAGGAGAGTAGGAGGTACAAGAAGTTTAAATTTTTATAGCTTCACCGGTTTCTGATGAACGATACGCTGCATCAACAATCTGCAGAACAGTCTGCCCCTCGTTTAAACCGGGCACGGGCTGTTTTCTTGTTCTTATGCATTCAATAAAATGCTTCATTTGCCTTGTGTATATTGACTGATCGCAATGTTCTTTTTTCTGAACTTCCGGAATTTTAAATTCTTTATTTTCTTTTTCATCTTTTATCTTTAACTCTGTCGGGAATAAAGAAATATATCCCTTTGTGCCGAAAATTTGAGTCGCGGCTTCCGGTCCGTCCATATGAGGATGCCACCAGCCGCTTTCGATAATTGACGTAGTGCCATTATCCCAAGTGATAACTATTATCCCGGTATCGTCAACATCATAATCACCATAGTAAGTTCCAATCTTTGCATAGACTTCCTTAGGTTTAGGATCGCCGAGAATATATCTTACCGTATCAATTGCATGAACACCCATATCTGCAAGCGCACCGCCGCCGGCAATTTCTTTTTGCGTAAACCAGCCGCCCGGTCCCCAATTCTCGTGGATGCCGTAACCTTTGGTCTTAACTATCTTTCCTAGTTTCCCGGAATCAACAACCTTTTTAACGAACTGCGCTTCTTCGTCAAAACGCCACATATGTCCCACCAATACTATACGATCATTCTTCTGCGCTGCATTTATAACCGCTTCGCCTTCAGCCGGATTCATTGCCATCGGCTTTTCTACGAACACATCTTTGCCATTATTCATGAACTCAATTGCGTATGGAGCATGAAACTTATTCGGCGTTGAGATTAATACCGCATCAATATCATCTCTGTTGACTAGACTAGATGCTTCGGTGGTCACTTCTTTTATATTATACTTTTGAGCAAACTCTTCGGCTGCTTCAATCGGCATCCCGACAACCGCTGCAATTTCAACATCGGGAATAGTCTGCAGCCCGCGTGCATGATAATCGGATATATATCCCGCTCCAATTAAAGCAACTCTAATTTTTTTCATTTCTCAGTTCCTATTTTCAGTCTTTAAGTTCTTCTGCGTTATCGTATATCTTTTTGATTGCTTCGATTATCATATCCATATCATCTTTCGTTCCCATTAGAACTTTATGATGCATACATATAGATTCTTCATTATAAATTTTTTCACATACAGGTAAGCTGAATCTCTTAGGATCAATATTCTTCCAATATTCATCATTCAGTTTATGCCTTGCCGGCTTTGTTAAAGGCACATACAGCGATGCATTGTTCAGCGGCTCATAACTTCCGTCAACCGAAATTCCCAGTTCAGCCTCAAGAGCTTCCCTGAACTTTTGAACCGGCAATCCTTTGAACTCATCTTTATTGTATCTAAAAGCAAAATTGAAATACGCTTCTTTTGTTTCCCGCTCATCGCGGCGCATCGGTTTAACACCTGGAATATCTTTAAGCAGTGAATTGATATAAATACCGTTTTCGTCCCGCACGGCATTCTGTGCCGGAAGTCTTTTTAACCCTTCAATCAATATCGCCGCTTGAAATTCTGTTATTCTGTAATTACCGGATTGAATAAAATTACCTTCGTCACTATACTGACCCGCTCCTTTATCAACATCTTCAGAATATTCATCCCCTTCCGGTCTTCGTCCGCAGTTGCGTAATGCATCCAGTTTTTCAGCCAGTTCTCTGCTGTTGGTTGTCATTATTCCGCCTTCACCCGCAGTTAGATGTTTAGATAACTGGAAACTGAAACTGCCTATGTCGCCGATACTTCCGGCTTTCTTTCCGTTCCATTCTCCGCCGTGTTTATGTGCGCAATCTTCTATCACTGCTAAGTTATGTTCTTCTGCAATTTTCATTATCGCATCCATATCGGCAAAACTGCCGTAAAGATGAACGGGGATAATCGCTTTCGTTCTTGGAGTGATAGCTTTCCTTACTTCTTCAGGATCGATACACCATGTATCTTCGCAGACATCAACAAGAATAGGCGTGGCATTTACATCTATCACAGTAGCAGCTGTTGCCTGCCAAGTTATTCCGGGAAGGATCACTTCATCCCCTACTCCAATTCCAAGCGCTTCTAAAGCTAACTGAAGCGTTACTGTTCCATTAACAGAAGAGACCGCATACTTTGTTCCGGTGAATTCTGCAAAGAGTTTGTTGAACTCGGTTTCTTTAGGTCCATTGTAAGACCAGACACCGCTATGCAGAACTTCAAGCAGCGCTTTTTCTTCCTTCTCATCCCAAACGGGCCATGCTGCCCAAGGATTTTCTTTTGCATTTCTTATCGGGCTTCCACCGTTTATTGCTAAATTTGCCATTTTTAATTTCCTAATTTTTTAAAAATTACTTTCTTTCAATTTTCAGTTTTAAAGATTCCATCCTTTTATTCGCAGATCCAAATTCTGTAAATCATTTTTATCTGCTGAGAAGGAAGTTTCTATTGTTCTCTCTTCATTTGGCAGCAGACTTAAATAGTTATCTTCCCACAAAACCGGGAGAATAACTTCCCCGCTGTTCTTATCAATAAGCTGTAGCTCAATAAAAAATGCAATTGAATCATTTTCATTATTCAGAGTGACTACAACTTTTTGTTTATCACCGGCTTTTTCAAAATGATGATCAACATTTAACTTTATTTTTGGTAATGTATTCAACAAAGAAAGATCTGCATATTCCTTACTAGGCGTATGGTATGACCAATCCTTGAACTTATAATCGTAATCCAGAACATCTTTCTTTGTCGAAAGCCAATAGAAATTATGGTCAATCTCATTCCCGTTTGTATCGTATAATCTCAGATCAAGGAAATAAGTATCTGTTAAATTTGAAATTTTCGGAATATCCAAAACTTTTTTACTCGATTCAGATTCCGCATTCACACTTACAGTTTCAGTATGGATAACCTTAGAGTTAATATCATAAACCTTAATTTCCACTTTATAATTTTCAGTCTGGCTGAATGTGTCGTTTACAAATCTTATTGAATTATCACCATAATCATAAAGCAGATGAAGCGGTTTGCATGCGGTTTTAGTGCCGTAAAATGCACCGTTCGGCATCAGATCATGTCCATATAACTGCCAATACATTTCGGGCCAGGCAGAGGGCCAGGCAGAGTTCAGCATCCATTGAATTATCCCGGTTGCATTATCTTTGTTAGCCTGAAACGCTTCAAACATCGGTCTCATTAATTCATAATTAAGCACTTGGGCTTTCATTGTAAATTCTTCAACATCTTTAGGCTTTCCATATCTTTTATCAACAGCTTCTCTAAACCTATCAATCGTAGCAAACTCATTCTTCCCACAGTGGAAATCCCATACTTCATCAATTGGCCATAGATGATCTTCGGGAATCATTTTCTTGATACTTTCGAGCGGCTGCACATTTGCACCGGGACATGTTTCAGTATTGAAGCCGTAAGCTCCGCCTAGATTTTTATTAGTGTACCAATAAACCGGGGGAGTGTAAGCATACGGACCAAGCATCTTTACACGGGAAGAACCGCTTATTTCACTTATTATTTCCGTAGTTGAAATAATTCCCTGCTCACTGCCGATTCCGCCGGTTGAGTTCAAGTACGGACGGGTTGAATCGTATTTATTGAAAGTCTCAATATACTTTCGTTCCAGATCAGGGTGAGGAAGCAAGTCGCTGCCTATTGTCCAGACAAAGATTGACGGATGATGACGCAGCCATAAAAGTTGATCTTCCCAATACTGCCCGACCAGGTTTATCTCGTCAGGTTCAATCACACCACCGTAACGCGGGTCGACCGGTTTACCTAAATATTGTTCATGCTCCCATTGGCAGCTCCAGCCGACCATTATTAAAATTCCATTCTCATCACATAGGTCATAAAGCCTTTGATCTTTACCCCAAAAACCTTCCAAGCGAATACAATTCAAGTTCATATGTTTTACGTAATCTATCTGTGCTTGCAGAGTTTCGTGTGTATCTTGAAGCAGTAGGTCATCTGTCCAGCCGCCCCCTTTGATCAACACCTTATGACCGTTGATCTTAAAACCTCGATGTCCGCCTTCGTTTACATAATCTTCAATTTGACGAATTCCGAATTTAATATTCGAGCTATGCAATATCTCATTATCCGCAATAAACTCAAGCTCTAATTCGTACAAATTTGGATCACCCAAATTATTGGGCCACCATAATTTTGGGTTATCAAATTTCAATTGTTCAAATTCACCCGGAGAAAATTGAACGCTTGTTTTCTGATTCGGGACAGCTTCAACAATTTTCCCAAACTCAACATCTCCAATTCTGCCTTTCACAGTGCCTGTAAATGTTTTATCAGTGTGGTTAACAAGCTCCGCCGATACGGTTAATTCTGCAGAACCGGACTTATAATCAACTTTACTCTCTACAAAGAGATTTTCAACCGAAACACCTTTATTGAACTGAAGTGATACATTTCTAAAAATCCCAACATTATCATCCGGCGGATTCGGATTCCAATCAACAAAACCGATAGTAAAATCACCACCCTTCGGCGGAATTACTTCAATTGCCAAGATGTTTTTACCGGACTGCAAATGTGACGAAATATTGAATTGAAATCTGCGGTACGCTCCGCATACTACTTCTTTATCCGCAACTAATTTTCCATTAAGCCATATGTTGGCTTTATAATTAATTCCGTCCAAAGCTAGAAGGACAGTATGTTCGGTCTGATCTTTTGTGATCATCTCGAATTCTGTTCTATACCACCAAGGAACTTTGAACTGCTCGGTTGGTATTTCTTTTAGATTTGTTCCAAAGTAAGGATCCGGATAAATTTGGTTCTTTACCAATGCAGCTAAAACAGTTGAAGGAACTTCCGTTTGATACCAATTATTTACATCGGTATTTTCAGTAGATAATATACTTCCATCCTCACCAACATCTTTCGAGGAAATAAGATTCCAACCAACAAGGAGTTCAATATTATTACCTGATCCGTTCACTTATCTATTTACTAAAAATTGTTTTCATTAAAATTGGAAGCTGGGAAAAATCCGGGATAACAATATGAGCGCCGGCTTTTATCAACCGTGTTCTCTTGCTGTAATTTATTCCGTGTCTTCTTATCTCATCTGAGGCTACACCGATGCAAAGCGCACCGACTTTTCTTCCTTCGATGATC
>JAADIB010000131.1 GCA_013151565.1 Chlorobiota bacterium | reverse complement strand
TTACATTAAGATGAAGATTCCCGCGCTCAAATCCTCTGATGAAAACTCGCGGATTACTGAAATTGAAATGTTCAATAATATCGCGACGAACTTCTGGAATTGCCGTAGCAGTGAATGCAGAAATATTGGTGTTTCCGATTCGTTCACAAAACTCCGTTATCTTTCTATAACTCGGTCTAAAATTATGACCCCATTCACTTATGCAATGTGCCTCATCTACAAAAACATACTTGGGATTGAGTCTTTTTATTCTCTCTGTAAAATCAATATTTTCTAATCGCTCCGGTGATACATATAAAAGTTTGATCCGTCCGCTTTCGATATCACGAAAAACTTTTTCAACCTCTTGATAGGTGAGTGTACTGTTTATGAATGCTGCAATAACTTTCTTTTTATTTAGGCTGTCGACTTGATCTTTCATTAGTGCTATCAGAGGTGAAATTACAATTGAAAATGATTCACTCATAAGTGCAGGCATTTGATAGCAGAGAGATTTTCCGCCGCCGGTTGGAAGCACGGCAAGAACATTGTTCCCATTCAAAATTGATTGGATTATCTCTTCCTGTCCGGGACGAAATTCCGTAAATCCGAATATTTCTTTTAATATCTTTTTCATTTACTGACGGATATATTTACTACATAGACAAAAAAACAAAAATTATTTATTAATCAAACTACAATAAAAAAGAGTTATATCCATTTAACAATGTTTTACTATTCATCTTCACCATTTACGGAATCAATTTTTGTATGCTTGATCAATAGATAAAAACAAATTATCTGAATAGATTAACTTGGTAAATATAATACAAAGTTTTATTTTGATTTATCAGAAAACACTCAATTATTAATAATGCTTGAAATAAAGAATTTATCAAAATCTTTTGAAAATATTAAAGCCCTTGATTCAGTTTCTCTGTCAATAGCGAAAGGTGAATTCTTTGGGCTGCTTGGTCCTAACGGAGCGGGTAAAACTACTTTAATGAATTTGATTATCGGATTTCTCAAAGCTGATTCGGGAAGTATTCTTTTTGATAATGAAGAGGTTAAGTATGGCGATCCGGCAATAAAAAACAGAATCGGGTATGTTCCTCAAGATATTGCACTTTATCAAGAACTGACGGCACTTCAAAACCTTAAAATATTCGGTTCATTTTATAAGATGTCTAAAAAGGATTTGACAGATAATATTCATGAAGCTCTTGAACTGGTTCAGCTTTCGGATAGAAAGAATAGCGCGGTCAAAGAATTTTCCGGTGGAATGAAAAGACGATTGAATTTAGCGGCATCCATACTGCATAGACCGGATGTTCTTTTGTGTGATGAACCGACTGTCGGCGTCGATCCGCAGTCCCGCAATGCAATTTTTGAAATGCTTCAAAAACTGAATAGGGAAGGTATCACAATTATCTATACAACTCATTATATGGAAGAAGCAGAACGATTATGCGATAGGTTGGCAATAATTGATAACGGCAGAATTATTGCGAACGGTACTTTAATGGAATTGCTCAAAATTCTGGATCGAAAAGCGACAATAAAAATTCAGAAAACAAGAGAGAGTATGGAATTACTTGAACAACTGAATAATGTTGCTGAAATTAATGAATTGGATTATAAGTACGAATTAATTCTTAATAATGATAATCAGACATACACAGAACTCTTTTCTTATTTTGAAAGTATCAATCTATCACCGGACTTGGTTGAAATCAATAGAGCTTCTCTTGAGGATGTGTTCCTTTATATGACCGGAAGGAGGATAAGGGATTGAGAAATATAATTGAGTTGATCAAAAAGGATTTAATGCGGTTTGTAAAGGATAAGACCGCGATGCTCTTAACTTTTTTGGTGCCGGCAGTTCTGATAATTATATTTGGGAATATTTTTGGAGGAAGCAGCGGAGAACGCGGCAAAGCTGAAGTGATCTTTGTGAATAATAGTGATTCTGAAATTGCCAAGTTGATCGAGGATAAACTTGATTCATCTTCCAGTATTAAGCTGATCAAAAAATATAGAGTTGAAGGGACAGATTCAATAGTAGATTTCACCGAGGAGAAAGCCATTGAATTTGTTAAAACCGGCAAGATATCAGCTGCCGTAGTATTACCGGAAGATTTTCTTTCGGATACCTCAGTGGCAATGAATATTAAGTTTTATTACGATCCGAGAAATGAGATAGAATCTTCAATTATACAAGCCGGTATTCAAAAAACAATATTTTCAGAACTTCCGCAGATATTTCCTTCTCTTCTGTCGAGGCAGGCAAATGATTATTTGGGTAAGGAAAAAGGCGATAAGTTCAGAACTGATATGGCTGGCGTTGTTAGTAATTATTTTGATATTCCAAAAGATTCTGTTTTATCCGCTACAAATCCGGATGTAAAAAGCAGCAATCTTTTAGAAGGATCTTCCGACTCAAGTTCAGAATCATTCATAGACAATTTAATCAAATTTGATAGCGTTCAACTGGTTGGTAAAGAACATAAAAATCCTCAAGTTACCAGAATAGTGGGAGGATGGGCAATAATGTTTTTGCTTTTTACTTTGTCAGCCATTGCCACCTCTTTGTTTGAAGAAAAACAAGAGGGAACATTAAAGAGACTTTTGTGCATGCCCGTAACAAGAACGCAAATACTCCTTTCAAAATATTTCTTTTCATTGCTCATGGGAATAGTTCAACTTATGGTTCTGTTCATATTTTCATGGGCAATATTTGATGTGGATATTTTTTCAAACTTTTTTAATTTGATGATCGTCATCATTATCTCGGCATCGGCTGCAGTATCTTTTGGAATGATAATAACTTCACACGCAACATCACTCAGTCAGGCAAATGGAATTGCCACATTACTAATACTTGTGATGTCGGCTGTCGGCGGTTCATGGTTCCCGATATTTTTATTCCCGGATTGGCTGCAAGTTGTCGCTAAATTTACTTTAACTTATTGGTCGGTTGAAGCGTTTCAGCAAATATTATGGAGACAAGCAGAGCTATCCGCTGTAACATTTAATCTTTTTATTTTAATATTAATAAGCATCGTATTCAATTTTTATGCAATAGCTAGATTTAATAGGGGAAAAATTTTCTGAGTTTTTCAAACGATCAAATTAGCAAATAAGCGATTTTTTAATGCGTCAATGAAAATTATCTCTATTGTTTTAATAATTATTTTTTGATATCTTATTTAAACAAAGTAACACTAATTTTAATAAAGATTATAGTATGGAATCAATCACAATAAATATATCTAACACAAAGTTAGCTGAAAAAGTCACTTGGCTTTTAGAGCATTTTAAAAATGATGGTCTGGAGATTGTTTCAAAAGAAGACTGGGATGATTTAAAATTACTAAAACTTACAAGAGTTGATGAGTCAGTTCCTTTTGACGAGTATTTAAAAAATGAAGATTAATGTTCGTAAGAGCGCAATAAAAGATTTAGGAAAAATCGATTCAAAAAATAGAGAAAAAATTCATTCAAAAATACTAGAGTTGAAAAATTTTCCTAATGTTTCCAATATCAAAAAATTAACAAAATTTGAACCAGCATACCGACTTAGAATAGGGGACTACAGAGTATTGTTCGATGTTTCCAAAACTACAATTGAAATTGGTCGTGTTCTCCATCGTAAGGAGAGCTATAAATAAATCCTACAATTATTTTCAGAATACTTATAATTTATATATTTGGATAAATATATTAAGTTGTTAAATAAAGCATGAGCTAGTATAGTGAGAGCAATAGAAGTAAATAAATTAACAAAAGTTTACCAGGTTGGTCTGGGTAAACAAAAAGTAACGGCGCTGAACGATCTTAGTCTAACTGTTGAGCGTGGAAGTATTTTCGGTTTACTCGGACCAAACGGTGCAGGGAAAACAACGCTGATCAAGATTCTACTTGGAATTACATTCCCGACATTAGGTGGTGCACGTATTCTGGATAGCGATTTAAGTAATTATATGATAAAGAAAAAAATCGGGTTCCTGCCGGAAAATCATAAATTCCCGAATTATCTTACTGCAGAACAGACTTTGAAATATTTTGCTCAGTTAAGCGGTTACGAAAATTCAAATTTGAATAAGCGGATTGATGAACTGCTCGCACTAGTAAGAATGAGCAAGTGGAAAAAGACGAAGGTGAAAAAGTATTCAAAAGGGATGATGCAGCGTTTAGGTTTAGCACAAGCGATGATCAACGAACCGGAACTAATTTTCCTTGATGAACCCACGGACGGAGTCGATCCGATCGGGAGAAAAGAGATTAGGGATATACTTAGCGATCTTAAGGAGAAAGGAACTACAATATTTCTGAACAGTCATCTTCTTTCTGAAGTTGAACTTGTAAGTGATAAAGTCGCGATTCTTAATGAAGGTAAACTGCTAAGGGAAGGAACTGTAAAGGAGTTGACCACTTCTGATGAAGTGTATGAAATTGAAACAGCGGCAGACATTCCGAATATCTTTTCCATTCCTGAATTTTCTTCGATAAGTATTTCTCAAGAAGCTAACAAACTTATTGTAAATGTTAAGGATAATGATGAGTTGAATTTTGTAATCGATTACCTCAGAAAGAACAAGATAAATATCAAGTCGGTCAACATGCAGAAAAATTCGCTTGAGGAATTATTTGTCTCCTTAATTAAAGACTCAAGGGGGGAGAAATGATGAAGAACATTTATACGCTTTCTGTGTTGACATTCAGGGAAGCCTTATCACGAAAGATTTTCGTATTCTTTTTTAGTGTATCAACATTTGTGCTTTTTCTTTTCGCAGTTTTATTTTTGACAATAAGTTCAGAATCCTTTTCAGG
>JAADIB010000295.1 GCA_013151565.1 Chlorobiota bacterium | reverse complement strand
GTCATCATCAAGGCTTTGTCTTTTATAATCTTTAAGCATTTTTGAAATCTCAACGAAATCCTCTGGTTCAGACAAATACACCCCAGAATAAAAGCGAACAGCATAGGATTTGTGACCAACCAAGAACGGCACCCCTGTTTCCTCTGAAAATTCAAAACCTTCCGATTTAATAACATCCCGATATCTCATTGCCCTTAGATTTAACAAATAATTTCCACTTCTATGTGATGTGCAATCATCTAAAAGATTTTTTAAAATATCATTGTCATTATAATCTGTTATCATTCCTTTTCGACTAAATCTAGCCAAATCATTTATTAATAATAAAACAGCACTAGCTCTAGAAAAATTTGTTTTATCATCAAAATTTAAATATTTCTTAAAACTGTTAACAAGATCATATTCATCGGTGCCTGACTTAGTCCATATTAACTCATCGCTTTCATTTTCATAATCATCATAATGTTCATCAGAATCACTTGAGGCTCCATAAAGAATCTCGACAAGCTTATCATCTAATATATCAACTATATATCCTGGGGAATCATTTTTTTGACGTGAAATAATATCTAAGTCAAGAAGAAAAGACGGTCTAATATCAGCTTCAATTTCATCTGCTACGTCTAAACGATCATTTATCCAGTCGGTTGAATTTATTATCAAATCAGCAGTTATCATGGATTCATAAGGAAGCCGTTTCTCTTTTTCAATGCATGATTTTAAACATTTTTCAGCAAAGGAGTTGTTTTGGTGGTCATATTCATAATCAGATGTATTCAAAAGGGATTTAAAAAAATCGAGTGATTCTTTAGCTTCCTTATTATATTTTGGGTGAGAAAGGGACCACCAATTAACACCAAGTGTTTGTTCGTCGTGGTACTCTTCTGGATGATCGCGATTTACATATATAGAATTCAAAAACAATTCAAGCATCTCATCAACCCTCTCTTGACTCAAAAGATGCCTTTCAGGACTGTCTTTAAAACTCTGCATTTCCAAAATAAATTCTTTTTCAAACTTATTATTATCACTATTGCCGTGTCTACTTTCAACAATCTCTTTTTTTGGTTTTTTATTTACTTGTGGTGGTATTTCTTGTTTCATATACTACTATTTTACCTTATTCTTCCTGGTTTTAAAAGCACAAAAAAAGGCGCTCAGTTTGAGCGCCCATGGCTTTAAAGTTTTAAATCATTTTTAAGCTGATTGTATCTTGCCAGCCTTGCCAGCCTTTTGAGGATGGATCCTGCTTGAATTCTGGAACATAGAGGATATACATTGGAATCTGTGCAAAGTCTTATAAAGCGATTATATAGTGGCGACCTCCTCCCCGCACTTGTAAATAAATCTTTTTGGGGCTTATCGGAGTATACTATATTCTCACCATGAGAACCAAGAATAAGTACTTTTTGCATATCTCCAATATTGCCAATTCCTTCGACCGATTGAGCCAACCAGTAAAAGAAAAATGAAATTCCTCTGTAATCCTTCCCCCAATTCTTACAATGTTTCAGCATTATATAGTCTTCAAATAATTCCCAACGAATATGACCGTCAAACACTTCCACACTATTCAATCCAGCAGTCAAAAGACTGTCTTTTGAAACAGGCACCTCGAAGACCATCTTCGCTCTAGTGCCATTGTTCTTCTTTTTACCCTTATTTGGGTTTTTATCAATAATCAATCTAATTTCAAGACCCGTAAATTCTCCCTTTATTTTACTTGGGATTAATTTTAACTGCCTTGTTTCAAAACTCACCGCCCCTGTAGACTTTTTTGAAATACGCTCCAAGGCTTTTTTCATAATGCCTTCACTCAGCCGCCAAAATTCATTATTCATACAATCCTCCTCTTCAGGTTTAAAGATCTATGGTTAAGCTAACTTATCACAGTTGTCCTTTTATGTAAAACGCGAAAAAATTACTTGCATAAAATAAGCAATAATTCTGTAAGATATTTCAAAACTTTTTTACGCGCCCCATTTTCTGATATTTTTTTAATTTCATTTAAATCAACTCCCAGCTTTTCCTTAATAAACAAAGCTAATTGACGAGGACTATTTAAATTTCTACCGCCGCCTTGTAAAATATTCTTCCTGCCTTGCTCTTTTAGTTTATGTTCCAGCCATTCCTGTCTTCAAATAACAAAATTTACAAGTTTTTGAACTCTGTCAATGTCTTCAACATTTCTGCCAACCCTATAATCAGGAATAGCTTTATTTCTTTTAATAGGTTTATCTGAAAAAAAAAGTTAACTCTGATATACTGAATATTTTTGCATATTTATTTGATATAATGAATTCACCGTGGCAGTCCCAAGGCCTCAGGACTGCCACGGCGGAAATTAAAAAACAGCCCCATTTATCGTGGCGTTTTTTTGCTTTTCATAAAGTAGTTCCGCAATGGCGGACTGTCCGCTATCAAATGCCCCCGCGGATATTGGGGTTGGGGGGATTTTAATTTTCAATTTTATAAATAATTTTTAATGCTCTAATTTTTTCAATTACTCTAAATTACGAAACGCGTCGCGGTGCGTCTATACGATGTCCGGCGCGGGATTTCGCGAAAACTAAAAGAGATTCAATTTTTTTAAAATTGAATCTCTTTGATAATAGTCCCCTTATATATTTTAACTACCGAACCGCGCCGCTATAAGCGATGGCTCTTGTTATATCCCAATCAATGGCTGAAGTCGGATTATACCCGTAAATCGCTTTAAAAGTTTTAATCGCTATTTTTTCACTGTCCAAATTCCTATTATCCGGCCTTAAACCGTAGGCGATAATCGTCACAGCCGCGTTATCGTTAGAATTGTCCATATCGGCAACGCGCAAATAAACCGTTTTAAATTCTTTTTTCGCTCTTGCTTCCGCCACCACGCTCCGTTCGCTCGGCCATCTGCCGTTGGCAATCTTAATCACATCATCCCATTCGCTTCGCGTTGCCGGCAATTTGCCGAACGCCGCTTTATACGAATTTACTACGCCGGCGCGCTCCCCTTCTCCTAATATTAAAGTTGTTTCGGTGCCACAGAATACGAAATTCGTAATAGCGTAAATATGATTATCAGCTAATCCCGAAACTCCGGCAAGCAACGGAACGGTATATTTATCGTAAACACCCCTTTCCTTAACCGCGTCTCTTTTCACTCCCGTCTGTCCGCAGGTTAAATCCGCGTCCCCAGCGTAAACAACGCCCGCGTCTTCCGAAATTCTCTGAAGCTGAATAGTCCGATAATCTGATTCTACTCCTTTTACTATAATTTCCTCCAGTACTATCGTATCTTGAGTTGGATTTGATATATTACCGGCAGCATCTTTGAATTTAGCATAAACCGTTTTTTCTCCATTTCCTTCGGTTAAAACCCAATTTTTTTCAACGGCGTAACTTTCCCAATTAGCGTCCGCGAAATCGCTGCTACTAGCAATCATCATTTTACTGGCATCAGTAGCCGACAAGGTCAAGGTAACTGCCACAGAAGCGGTTGATTCATCATTATTATTAATCAAAACCGAAGTATTAAGTGGCGGTGTAGTGTCGCTCCATCCTCCGCCACTGCTACCTTGATGATTTGCGGGTGTGGTAGATTGAATAGCATACTCAAAGACGGCAGTATTGGATACTGCGCCATTTGGATAGCAGGAGATTGCTTTTATAGATAAGCTTGATGCCACTCCTATTGGCGAACTATACACATTCCCGGAAGAGCAAGTGACGGCGGATCCGTCAATGGTATAGTGAATAGATGTTGTTCCTTCCCCGCCAGAAAGAACCACATTTTGCGTTGTCGTATACGCTCCGGCGACTGGAAATGCCGTAGGCGCCTCCATCACCGTTCCGCTTACGCCGGTGCTTATGCCAGTTGATATTCCTCCGATAACTTCGGAAGCATAGGCGGGCAAGACAAGCATTAGAGATAATATGATTGCGATAATATATTTCATAATTTTTTTATCTTACTTAATGAAAATTAATTTGAAGATACTCCGTAGCCTGCTGAATACGCCCCGCCCGCGCTGCCTGCCGGCACTTTCATTTCCACAATGACCTTAATCTGTCTTCCGGGAGTAGCCGGCTCAAGATCAGTATCAAGCGTAATCGCATCGCTGTAAGTATTCGCTGCCGTAATCATTGTAGCGGTGCTGGTGGAATACGAATCGGATGACTGCGCGCTGTAAAAACGAATGTTATTAGCCGCCACGATACTGTCCGCACCGCTAATAAAGTCGGAAAATTCCATCTTGAATTGTGTTTCATTGGTTGGCACCGTTATATTAAATACCCAGCTCCATCCATGTTCAAATGTATCATCCGCCGTCGCCATCGTGCTACTCGCGACAATGCTTGTCACGCCGAGTTCCGCCGTATCGTCAAAATCCGCTTTTACATTATACGCAACCGTAATGTTTGCCGTATTGCCTGTTGATGAAATTACAATTACATTATACACATGCAATCCAAGAGCTGTTGCGTCTGCTTTTGTAATGGTTGTTGTAGCGTTTGCTGTGTTTCCATCTAAAGTTGCGCTTACACCATTGACGGTAACATTTGTTGCTCCAGTCATTGTAAACTGCAATCCATCAGCAAACCTTGCGTCAGCTTCTGTTTGAGTATAAGGAGAAGCAATTGAATCTCCATATAATAAGATAGTTGGATTTACTTGTATAACAGGATTTGTAGTTACATTATAAACAACTGTAATATACGCGGTATCTCCTGTTGACGAAGTGACAATTACATTGTAAATATGCAACCCAAGAGTGGTTGCTTGCTCTGATGTTGCAGCGGTAATTACTCCGTTAGTATCAAGAGTTG
>JAADIB010000017.1 GCA_013151565.1 Chlorobiota bacterium | reverse complement strand
AAACTTCCCGCTCACCGGTGCTGCAAAATGAAACGGCATTCCCCCTGTTTACCCCGCGGCCGGTACGCCCAACCCGGTGGACGTAATTTTCAGGCACCTCCGGCATATCATAGTTTATAACATAATCCACATTGGGGATATCGATGCCCCGGGCACTTACATCGGTAGCAACCAGGATCTTGACCTCCCCCTTTTTGAACTGTTCCATTACCTGGGAGCGCTCTTGCTGATCTTTACCGCTATGGATGGTATTGCTTACAATATTAACACGCTCCATGGTTTTTTTTATTTTTTTTACCCGCTCTGCACGCACCTTTGTCCTGACGAATACCAACACCTTGCTGCCGGGGTTTTCATTGATTAAACGCTCTAAGAAGAACCGTTTGTCATCCATTTCGATATATGCCACCTGGTGGTTGATATTTTTTGCCACCGGGTTCTTAGGGGATATCTGTATCCTGATGGGGTTATGTACCAATGAGTAGGCCAGCTTTTTTATCTTTTCGTTGATGGTTGCCGAAAAAAAGAGGGTTTGCCGCTTTTTAGGGAGGTGCCTGGACAGGTCTTTTATATCCTTGATAAACCCCAGGTCGAGCATGTGGTCTGCCTCATCAAGGATTAAGACCTCCACGCGGTGCAGTTTCAGGTAGCCCTGGCTAACCAGGTCGAACAGCCGGCCCGGGGTGGCAATCAGTATGTCAACCCCTTTTTGAAGCCTCAAAATCTGCGGGTCCTGATCGATACCACCATAAATGGCAAATGATTTTATGCGTGTTTTATGCCCCAGTTTTTCAAATACCTCATTGATCTGCATGGCTAATTCATGCGTTGGCACCATCACCAGGCATTTTATCCCATCGGGGCGGTTAAACTGTTTATTTGCATTTAGGTTATTCAATACAGGTATTACAAACGCTGCGGTTTTACCAGTCCCTGTTTGTGCAATGGCCAACACATCTTCCCCTTTCAGGATGGGAGGGATCGATTTATATTGAATATCTGTTGGCCGCCGGAACCCCAGCTTTTCTAAATTCCTTTTTATCTCGGGGGCAATGGAATAATCCTCAAACTTCATAAATCTTCAAATTTTATACTGCAAAGATACATTTCCATCTGTTGAGAACGAATCATCGAGGGATAAATGTTAGGGGGATTTAATCATGTTTTTATACTTATCTATTGATTCTAAACATCAGATTGCTTACATTTGGTTAAAAAATAACTAAGCTTTGAACCAGTTGCCCCAAATAACCCTTTCATACGGAATCCACAAAAACAAGCGGATTGTAAAAATCATATCCCATTTTGACCTTAATACTTTTTTCACTGCAATTAACGGAGTTGCATATATTGACTATTCTGAAAGGATGATATTGATATTGAATAAATACAAAAAAGTGCTGTTATTTAATGAATTCAATGCAATAACAACACTTTTCACAATGATAAAGGAAAAATAACAGCATATAGGAGTGTTGTTATTTACAAGTTATGGGCAAGCATAAAGAAATGAAGAAACTATTAATAATATTTGGAATACTGGACATAATAACTCTGATAAAATCATTCGGTTACTGGAACAGACTGATTGAAAGATTTGAAGTAAGTTGGTTGGATTCATTGAGTATTCTTTTCTATTTTTCTTTGGTTATTTCAGTGATTTGGTTGTTTAAAAATAAATCAAAAGGATTGACGATTTATTATTTTCAATTCCCGTTTAGAATAGGACTTGCAATATTTTCATTTGGGTTTTTAATGCCAATGAGTAGACTTTTTGAAAATCACGGATTTGGACTTCAAGTTTTATCAATAGTATGTTTAATCCTGGAGATTTCAAGATTAATTGCAAGTATTATAATACATAGAAAAATGAGAATAATTGATTAATTGAAAAAGATGAATTCAGATTTAACGCAAGTAGCAATAGAATGGAGAAAATATGTATTGGCAAAAAATACTTTGATTAAAATCGGTGTTAATCGGTCATATAAATCTTCCGTTGGCGACTTTGCAGAATGGCTTGTAGCAAGAATTTTTGAAGGTTCGCTCCCTGAAAGCCAATCAGAATCTGATTACGATGTTATTACAAAAGACAAAAGAATTCAAGTTAAGAGCATTGCAAAAATGGAAGGGAATCCTAACGGATATAAAGTTAAGGATAAAGACAAAAACAATAAGATTGCGACACATTATGCTTTTGTATATTTTAAAGATTTAATACCCAAAGAAATTTATTTAACGCCAAAACAATATTTAACGGACTATAAAAAGACTCAGGTTAAAATACAGGATTTACGAAATACAAATTATAGAATAGGCTTTGATTTGAAATTATTTGAAAAAGAAATGCCAGCCCATAATTATTAATGATATTGGAAATAATGCAAAAAGGTTCAAAACGATTCTGATTTTATCTGAAAGGAAAGCACATGTTGACATCCTAAATCTCTACTTGAAAGATAAATATGAAACAATTACTATTCATGGTGATGATGCAGAAAGTGTCCGGAAAAGTAAAATTGAGCAAATAAAACAAGGGCATTTCAAAATTGTAATTTCTACGGGACAATTCTTTGGAGAAGGAATTGATATTAGTAATTTGGAGTGCTTATTTATTGTTTACCCATTTGCATTCGAAGGAAAATTAATTCAATATATCGGTCGAATCCAACGCTCAAAAAATGCGCCGGTAATTTTTGATTACAGGGATTCAAAAATTGATTACTTTGAAAAAATGTTCAAACAACGAAAACGATACTATAACAAATTATTGAAATAGATATGCCAGAAAATCAAAACATAGAATGGAAAGAAAGTTGGAGGGATGAATATCTCAAATGGGTTTGCGGATTCGCCAATGCCAAAGGTGGGAAAATTATCATTGGAAAGAATGATAATGGTGAGATTGTCGGCGTGGCAAAAGCGAAAAGATTGATGGAAGATATTCCAAATAAAATTCAAACACAACTTGGAATTATCTGTGATGTTGATTTAAAAAATGAAAATGGGAAAGATTACATAGAAATTGATGTGAAACCATACGATGTACTAATTTCATATCAAGGTAAATATCATTACAGAAGTGGAAGTACAAAGCAAGAACTTAAAGGGAGTGCGCTCAATAAGCTTCTATGGAAGAAAGCTGGTAAAACTTGGGATGTTGTTGTTGAACCACGAGCCAAACTAGATGATATTGATATTTCAGCAATCAACGCTTTCAAAAAAGGTGCAACTACAAGCAAAAGATTGCCGTTTATTGCAGATGAAGAAGATATTGAGCAAATTCTTGACAACCTGCTATTACTGGAAGATGGGAGTCTAAAGCGTTCAGCAATTCTTTTGTTTGGGAAGAATCCATGTCGTTTTTTTATAAATGCTTTCGTTAAAATTGGGCGTTTTGGACAAACAGATGATGATTTACGTTTCCAAGAAGTAATTGAAGGAAATGCTTTTCAATTGGCAGACAAAACTTTGGAAGTTCTTGACAGGAAATTTTTTGTATCCCCAATTTCGTATAAAGGATTACAACGTGTGGAAAGTTGGGAGTATCCATATGAAGCAATTCGTGAGGTTATTTTAAATGCGATCGTTCATAGAGATTATATGGGTGCACCGATTCAAATAAGTGTTTATGATGATAAATTGATTGTTTGGAATGAAGGTTCATTGCCTGAAGACTTAACATTTGAGGATTTGAAAAAGAAACATTCATCTCGTCCTCACAATCCAATACTTGCAAGTACATTCTTTAAAGGTGGATTAATTGAAGCTTGGGGACGCGGAACGATTAAAATTATCAATGAATGTAAAAAGGCTGGATTACCTGAACCAATTATAGAATATTCTTCTGGTGGAATTAGTGTAACAATCTTAAAAGATGTTTTTTCAAAGAAATATTTATTGGACAAAGGATTAAATGAAAGACAGGTAGATGTTGTTATTTACACGAAAGAGAATGGTAAGATTACAAATAGCATTTACCGAGGAATGTTCGGGTTAACAGAAAAAACAGCATTTAGAGATTTTGAAAAACTAGTTGAACTTGGGATTTTAATAAAAGTTGGGGAAAGAAAAGGCACCTATTATAAACTGAAGGTCGGATAAATGTCCGATAAAATGGAATAATGTCCGATAAATGTCCGAAACTGAAAGAATTAAAATATGAAGTTGTTTAAAAGAATTGGTATGAGAATCGTTTTAATAAAATTTTTAATCTTTTTTTCAATAGCCCAATCCTTTGGGCAGAAAATGAAATTCGAATATCACGAAATTGATGAATTTCGTGATAGAATGGGGCAAACCAGCCTAGTTGATGTAGACAATGATAATGATTTAGATTGGGTATTTGGACATTTTGGTGAAATGTATTGGTATGAATATATTTCACCAACTGAATGGAAATTGCATGAGTTAGGTAAAGGTGCTAAAACTGATGTTGGAGGTTGTTCAATTGATGTGAACCATGATAACTGGATAGATTTTGTGATCGGAGACTCTTGGTATGAAAACACAGGTAAACCAAGAGATGAAAATTTTATTTTGCATAAGAAAAATATGATAAGCTGTCATGATAATGTAGTAGTTGATATTGATGGAGATGGAATAGAAGATATTGTTTCCTTATCAAATGATCCGGATCATCCAGTTCTGGTTTGGTACAAAATCCCGGAAGACTATAATGCAAATTGGGATTACTCAATAATCGGGCCTGGTATCCATGGAGGTATAGCTCCTATGGGCTATGGAGACTTGGATAATGATAACGATATTGATATTGTCAGAGGCAATGCTTGGTTTGAAAACCTGGATAGTAAAGGAGGCAAATGGAAGATCCATGAAACGTTGGTTCCGTTAGGAGGCAACCGCCCCGATAAGTTTGGATTAGCTCTTAGAACATGGTGTATTGATTTAGATATGGATAATGATTTAGATATCGTTGAAGCGGAAGCTGATACTAAAAATGGCAGAGTCTTCTGGTTTGAAAACCTAAATAATGCAGAAACCTTTATATTTCATCCGATATCTGCTGATACGACTAACCAGGACTTCCACTCCCTTGCATTAGCAGATTTTGACGGTGATGGAGATATGGATGTTTTGTCAGGAGGTGG
>JAADIB010000429.1 GCA_013151565.1 Chlorobiota bacterium | reverse complement strand
CATTATCACCGACAGCAATATCACGAACATTATTCCCCGTCAGCCAACGATCCGGACCAAAGTACTGCCATTCATCTTTCAGCATTCTTATTGCTCCTTTTGTGGTTCCAATCCACAGATCGTTGTCGAAACCTGGCTCGAGGCAAGTTGTGTTTTCATACGGAAGTCCATCTTTACCTTTGAGGGTAGTGAACGCAGCACCCCGTAGCACAGCTAACCCCCGGTCAGTTGTTATAAAAAGCCGACTCCCATCGCTGAGCATATCGTTTGTTTTTCTTGAAGGTAATTTTCCCCAATCGATATAATCCTCATTAATCATTTTACCGTCGAATAGTACAAGTCTTCCCGGTCTAAGTATATAAAGAGTTCCGGCGTATGAAGCGATTTCTTTAATCGGACCTAACCTGACCGGGTCGGCTAGAAGTTGAGTACCGTCTTCCTGCATCATAGTTGTATTGCTTGTGAAGTATCCGTCTTTCGGTTTTGTAGTAACCATTTTGCCGTTTTCAAGTTTATATATTTCTTCTTTTGTAGCTGCGTGCAGAACACCGTTATGAGTAGTGAGATCAACGAATTTTCTATCATCAATTAATTTCCAATCATTATTATCCAATTTGTATAAACCATTCTTTGTCAATGCCCAAAGTTCACCAACCTCATAGTTTATTAACATCGGTAGGAGCGGCATTCACCAGACTAAGATTACTATCTTGTAGGACATAAACTTTGTTATTCATCACTGCATAGCACTTGCCTTGATATTCTTCCACAGATTGAATTGGTGAGTCAGTAAATACTTTTTGTGATTCCTCTTGCAGATAAACATTATCCTCAGCAGCTTTCCAAAGCGGATTTGGATTATCATATAATTTTTGGGCATTAAGTGAAATTGCACTTAAAAGAAAAACAAGTAGTAAAAATGATTTTTTCATAAGAATTTATTCCTACTTTTAATTCGAAAAGGTTATGTGTAAAATATGAATGATAAATCTATAGATTCTAAATATAAGAATAGAGTGGTCTATATACAATTATTGAGCTTGAAATTAATAAATTTACTCTATGTTTTTGTAAATTATAATATGCTCTAAGAATAAATAGGTAAACAAGATGCTTAAAAAATGTTTTATCTCTTCTGTTGTATTATTACTCCTTTTATCAAATATTTATGCTCAGCAAAACAAAACAAATTACGATGAATCAAAAGTACCTAATTACGTTCTGCCTGATCCGTTGATAGCCAGTGATGGTGAGGTTATCTCAACAACGGATGAGTGGATAGAAAAGCGCAGACCGGAAATAGTAGAATTATTTGAGAATGAAGTATATGGAAAAGCTCCGGGTTTTCCTGAAAACATTGAATTTAAATTATCTTCGATTGATACCACAGCTCTTAATGGCAAAGCAATACGAAAAGAGATTGTATTACTTATCCGGAATAATAATAAAGAATTGAAACTGAATCTTTTGATATATTTACCCAAAAATGGCAAACAAAAGCATCCTCTGTTTTTGGGTCTTAACTTTTATGGGAATCAAACCGTATGCGATGACGATGAAATAACTATCACAAAAAACTGGGTAGGCAATAACAAAAAGTTTGGGATCACAAACAACAAAGCAAGTGAATCGACGAGAGGAGTTAGAGCAAATCGATGGCAGGTGGAATATTTATTAAGCAGAGGATATGGACTCGCAACAATGTACTACGGCGATATTGACCCTGATTTTGATGACGGATTTCAGAACGGCATTCACCCGTTGTTTTATAAGGAAGGACAGAACAAACCAAAAGCAAATGAGTGGGGTTCAATTGCTGCCTGGGCTTGGGGATTAAGCAGAGTAATGGATTACTTGGTAACTGACAGTTCAATCGATTATAAAAAAGTTATAGTGATGGGGCATTCCCGTTTGGGTAAAACTTCGCTTTGGGCTGGAGCACTGGATCAACGGTTTGCTATTGTTATATCGAATAATTCCGGCTGCGGAGGAGCGGCTTTATCCAGAAGAAGATTCGGTGAAACAGTGCAGAGGATAAATAATTCTTTTCCGCATTGGTTCTGTGAAAACTTCAAGAAGTATAATAATAATGAAGATAGTCTCCCGGTAGATCAGCATATGTTAATAGCTTTAGCTGCTCCTCGTCCAGTTTATGTTGCCAGCGCCGAAGAAGATAGATGGGCTGATCCGCACGGGGAATTCCTATCGGCTAAAAATGCAGAGCCTGTTTATAAATTATTCGGGGAAGAAGGATTACTAGTTGATAAAATGCCGGAAGTAAATCACCCTGTTGGAAATTTTATTGGTTATCACATTCGTACCGGGGAACATGGCGTAACTAAATATGATTGGGAACAGTACTTAAATTTTGCAGATAGATATTTATATTCTCAAAAAGATTAAGGACTAATTATTTCCAATTAAACCCTAATTATGCATTAGAAGGCTTCTAATGCATAAACGCTCTACTTGGAGTTGGGGATGATAACTTTTTACCAATAACCATTTGGGTTATCATCCCCAACTCCAAGTACGGCGGGGTTACCGAGATTTGTCCGAAGGACTCCCTCGGAGATACAATAGATGAAGTCTTTGTTGCCTAAATTTTCTTTCCTATTGCATAATCTCGGTTAAATAGATATTTTAAGATCAATAAAGACGCTCCGACCAATACCATCAATTCCGCTGCCGTGAATCCGGTAAGCTTCATCAAAAATATTAAGCAGTCCGACTGAGATTAAAAATGCGTTTATCTTATAAGACGAATAAAGATTCAGCACTTGCCAGCCCGGCGTGCCGCCGTCCGGGATCCTATGATCATCAATATCTCCGGATGAAAGTCTATCCTGTTTGGAAGCAAACAGAAACTCCATTGAGAGTTTTAGAGACCTATTATGGTATGACAATGTAACATTCCCATTTAACGGGGGGATTCTTCTCATTGGTTCATCTTTACTCGTGTTCTGACCATAAGTATAATTCAAACTTGAATAGATCGAGAACATTTGACTTAAGTAATAAGTAATATCACCTTCTATTCCCCGTATATAAGCTTTACCAACATTTACTTTAGTATAAACATTCTCGCCTTGATAAGTCGGACTTCCGTCATAAGTTGAACGTATTCTATCGATTAAATTGCTAAGATTATTTCTATAAATAAATAGTGAACCTGTTAATGATTTGAATTTCGTTTTCAATCCGATTTCAAAATTCAATGACTGTTCAGGCGAAAGATCATCATTAGGAACTTCAATGCCATAATCAAAGGAACCAAAACTACTTAGATCATTAATATTCGGTGTTCTAAAAGCCGAGTTAACTCTCCCGATCAGTTGAAGATTTTCCGTAAAATAATATTGCAGTGAAACATGACCTGTAAAAGCCGACGGGGATATTGCAACATTACCAAACTGTTTATCCTTGATATCAATTGAAGTCAGATTGTATCTTAACCCGAAGTTCAGATCGTAACGGTTGAAGTTAATATTGTGCAGACTGTAAACTGAAAAATTCAGAGACGTGCTGCCGTCGGCATACAAACCCCTCATAGCAGTTAAGGCATTATTGGTTAAATCAAGTTCTTCTTTGCTGCTCTTAACGTAGTCATAGTAAAGTTCAATCCCGGAATTTGCTTTCCAACTGTTTGTGAATTTTGAGATCGTTTCAAAATTACTTCCAAACACATTTACAATATCATTCTCTGTCGTTTGAATAGAACTACTTTCTTTCTTCTTCCTCCTGGTTTCATTGGATTTTTGCCACGACAGCGTGAAAACCATGTTACTAAAAAAAGAAGAATTGGTAGTAAAATTATTTTTGACATATGCCAATTGTCTAATTTGCGGATCAAATTTATAATACTCATAACCTCTTTGCGTTACTTGGTCATATCTATCAACATCCGACTGCTTCAGGTAATCATAAGATAACGTCAACAAATAAGAATCAGATATTTTGTGCAGTGATTTGACAGTTCCCGCAAGTTCATTATAGGAAGAAGGTGTTTGCTTTCCCACATCACCGCCTGCAACTAAATCACCGAAATTTTTATAAGAGATCATCCCTAATACCGCATTGCTTTTCCCGGAATACTTAAGATTCAAACCTCCGGATCGTTCCATGTTACCAGAAAGGTATTTTGCATTTACACCAAGATTATAAGCATTACCTGTAGAATTTAGAGTAGGGGATTTGCTTATTATTTGGACTGTCCCGCCTAAAGCGTCACTTCCGTACTGAACCGAACCTGAACCGCGCATCACTTCAATCCGCTGAGTACTATTGATGTTTATCGTATTCAGATATTGATTTGGACCATATCTAAATGTAGAATTATTCAGTCTGATACCATCGATCATTATCAGAGTTTGGTTCCCGGTAAGTAAGTCCTCTAACAATAGGCGAACCGCCGCCATTATTTGTCTGCTGCATCCAGACACCGTTTACACCAAACAATGAATTAGCCATATTCATCGGGTTGGTTAGTTCGATCTGTTGATAATCTAAGGTAGAAATAGCTTCCGGAGCGGAGAATACACTCTGTTTAAATCTTGATGCGGAAACAACTACATTATCCGGAAGGACATACGAAGTATCATTCTGTGCAGAAAGCGGAATACTTAGAGATGAAATTAAAAGCAATGCGAATCCAAACAGCAAAAATTGTTTTTTTAACAAATCGTGAATCGGTTTTCGGATTTCAATGTCATACCGGTTTGTGTTTTTTACAATACCGGTATCTACAATGCCTATTAGATTCCGGTATTCCATCAAAAAACGATGAAAACCGGAATGACAGATAGTAAGTTTATTCTCCGAAAACCACTTTGTTCTTAGTATATTTAACACCATAATTGATCATAATTTGTTAACAAGAAATGAAAATTAATTCTCGCAAATATAGGATAAAAAAAAGAATAACGTTAAATTAATTATTCTGTTAGATGAGGCGTTCAATAAATCAATTAAAAATTTATTCGATGATAAGTTCACTTATCCCTGGAAACAGCTTTATAATTCCGGTAAAAGATTTAAGTTTTTCTCCGTTGAAGTAAATTGTTTTGTTTTTATCAATCGGGATAAAATTACACTCCATATTTCCAGGGATTGTTATTGTGTACATTTTTGAATTACCCTCGTTTTTATATTCTGCTGCTATTTTACCGCGGATGGTCGGCACTACTATTTTTGAATACTTTAATCCATCAAGTTGAGGTTTAATTTCTGTTTTTGAGAATCCGGGTTTAACCGGTTTAATCCCCCACATCATTCCCGGGATTATGTTAGCCGGAGCCGCACCCCATGCATGGTTCCAGTCTGTGTTGGGTTTATATTTTTTATCCCATGCTTCCATCGTTATTGTTGAGCCGGACTTGATCATATTCCACCAGCTTCTATCGTTTGTAGCGGTTAATAGATTAAAAGCATATTCAGCTTCACCCGCTTTGTATAAAGCTTCAAGCAGATATTGTGCACCATAAACACTGCATGCCATTCCGCGTGACTTAATAAACTTTACAACACTTTTCTTATACTTGTCTGGAACAATACCAAACGCAAGTGGAAACATATTTGCATGCAGCGAGGAATGCTCTGATGTTTCACCATCGGTATAAATCCCTTTCTCTTTATTGAATAATTTTTCATTTATTGAGTTTTTTACTTTTTCCGCTCGCTCCTTGTAAAATTTTGCGTCTTCTGTTTTGCCTAAATATTCTGCCAAATCAGACATTATTTTCAAATTCTGATAGTGAAATGCATTAACCACAGTATTGATCGGAGTAAATTCATATCCGTCTCTTTCACCTTCCGGTCTGGCAAGTTTCCATCCCGTGTCTTTTTGTCCGGGCGGCCAATCAACAATATCTTTGATCCTTGCTTTGGGATTGGCGAACCCGAGTTTTGTCATGATCTCATCAGTGACTCTTTGCGAGGAGATCAAATCGTCTTCCCGTGCAAGATCAATGAGAGTTTTACTCTTTAGATTCTCATAAAAATATTTAACCGATTCTAAATTCCCGGTGAACATAAAATCGTTATAAAACATTGGAACAGTGTGAAGTATCCATTCAGTAGGCCAAGTAGGATGATCTATGAAATACTCATTTGTCCTACGAGCCATTGAGTATTCACGATCAGTGTAATAGTGTCCCAACTGGTTGATATAAGCATCTGCTTCGTAGGGAATTCTTTCTCGGTCTCCATCGACATAAAGTCCAGTGAATGATGTGGCTTTAATACTGTATTTGCACAAATCCCAAACTTGATTGAGAATTGTGTCGGAACTTTCAAAATAACTTTCATTATCATTAAAATAATAGGTAAAAACTTTCTGGCGAATGTCTGCTGAACTTAATTTTGCATTGGAGTTTTCTATTTCACAATAACGGAACGGTATTATCACTCCCATTGAATCAGGCAGAAGGACTGCCGCTCCGGAAGTGTTTCTTTTATTTGCAGGCAGCTTTAGGAGATATTCAGTCTTACCGGGTTCAATCGGTAATTTAACTTTTTGATAACGAATTGAACCGCCGGGATCTCTGTCAACACTGTTCCCGTCAGCCTTCTCACCAAGATGAATTATCAGTGTATCAGAAGTTGAGGATTTGAGATTGCTGAAAAGCAGCGTTCCGAAAGCATCTTTCCCAAAATCAATAAAGAAATGTGAATCACTGATTTTATCAAATACTTTTGGTTCTATCAGATTGCTCATAAAACTGTTTTTAGTAGTGGCATAATTTTCGAGCTTACCAGTTGTGAAATTTTGTATATCTGAATATGGAGTAGGTCTATATTTGTCGTTCCAGATTTTTACTCGCCAGTAGTAGGCAGTATTCGGTTTTAGAACACTTCCACATTCAACTTCTACAGACCTATTGCTTCTTAATACACCACTGTTCCAGATGTCTGCTTCATCTTTTTCCAGTTTCGATCTTGTGGAAGAAACCTGAATTTGATAAGCTGTTTGATGTTTTGTATCAATAGGAACTATCCAGCTAAATTCCGGTTTTGAGTCGAGTACTTCAATTTGCTCAGGCTGACGAATGAATTCGACCATTAATCCAGTAGGATTATTATTATCAGAACTGCATGCAGCTAAGAGAATTAAAAGTAGTATAAAATGTTTTTTCATTTTTAGATTATATCCGTTATTTGGAGATGTTAAAACTCAGATTTAGAAAAACATAAGATAGATAATATCAAGAGTGCAATCAAGGTTTATACAATTTATCAGTGATTTATGGAATATATTCTTGTTGCTAAATAAACCGTTGAAACGGTTAGAATGTCTGTAACACCATATTAACCAACGACTTAAGTCGTTGGTTAATGATATAAAAAACATAATTTTAACCAGTTCACTGGTTTTCAAACTCTTTAATTGAGGGGATACCTGATTAAAATTTAGTGATGGAAAGTGTTCATAACGTTTAATATTTGGCGTATTTAGTGTGATTAATATCATTGATACAATAAGGATATTTTATTACCTTTACTAAAGGAGTGAAAGCTCCTTTAATTTATCGAATTATTAAAATATGAGGGGAAACATATGAAAATTGTTAGAGCATCCTTTTTTTCAATGATCATTTTTCTCCTCACTATTTCAGATCTTCATTCTCAAACTGATCAATTAAATAAAGTATTAAGAAATAATTTTAAATATCCTTTCCTTACACACGAGAAAGGTATTGATAATAATAATTTTGAAAAAGAAAGTTTAGAAAATTATTCCAACCAAATATTGAATACTGCAACCTTTGATTCATCCTCTGTTGTTGATAGTGTGATAGTTACCAAGCAAAATGATGACAAAGTAAAATATATATACACTTATAATTCAGTTGGGAACAGAACTTCATTTTTATTTGAAAGGTGGGCTAGTAATCAATGGGTGAATAGCACTAGATCAACTTATGGCTATGATTCAAATGAAAATAGGACTTTATATTTGTCTGAATTATGGAATGGAAGTCAGTGGGTAAACTATTACCAGAGAAGTTACGCTTATGACTCTAATGGAAATATGACACTAGAGTTGGACGAAAAGTGGAGAGATGAGCAATGGGTGAATGATCGGCTTTTTACTTATACCTACGACTCAAATAGAAACAAGACTTTGTACATATCTAAATCTTGGGGTGGAACAAATTGGAATAATATATGGCGAGAAACTTACACCTATGATTCCAATGGGAATAGAATAACAGATTTATCTGAGATATGGGACGGAAGTAATTGGGTGCATTATAGTAGATTCACATCCACTTTTGATCCGAATGGGAATAGGACTTTCTATTTATCTGAAAAGTGGGATGGGGGTGAGTTAGTGATTGGTGATAAATTTACTTACACCTATGATTCCAATGATAATTTGACTTTGGCAACAAAAGAAAACTGGGAAGGAAATCAGTGGGCGAATGTTTGGCAAAATACTTACACTTATGATTCCAATGGAAATAGGATTTCAGATTTATACGAGAAGTGGGAAGGAAGTCAATTTAAAGATGATTTGCGAAGAATTTATACCTACGATTCATATGATAATATGACTTCGGATTTGATCGCAAAATGGGATGAAAATAGATGGATTAATATTAATAGATCAACTTGCAATTATGATTCTGATGGAAATAGGACATTGATTTTAGTTGAATATTGGGATGAGAATCAATGGATTAAAGATCGACAAATTACCTATGCTTATGATTCGGGTGGAAATCAGACTTTGTACTTATATGAATTGTGGGACGGAAGTAAATGGGTGATTAGTTGGCAAAATACTTACACTTACGATTCAAATGGGAAAATAACTCTGGAATTAGCTGAAGGATGGGATGGTAATCAATGGGTGAATTATACTAGAAGGAATTACACTTATGGTTTCAAGGGAGATTTGATTTTAGCTTTATCTGAAACGTGGGATGGTAGTCAATGGATAATGTCGAACCATCAACTGAATTTTACCGATTCCTTTGGAAGAAAATACTATTTTGAGGCTTCGAAAATAAATGTCTATTACAGCACAATTACAGATGTTAATAAACCCGCATTTAGTGTTTCAGATTATAAATTATTCCAAAATTACCCAAATCCATTTAACCCAAGTACAACTATTAAATACCAAATACCGTCAAACCTACCTACCGGCAAGGCAGGCGTGAAAGGTGAAACGTCAAACACAAAATTAATTATTTACGACATTC
>JAADIB010000203.1 GCA_013151565.1 Chlorobiota bacterium | reverse complement strand
TGAATTTTCTTATCGACTTTATAAAAGAGATCCATTCAGAAGTTATTGTTAGCCACTAATTTCACAAATTATCACGAATATTTCACTTGAATTTAAAGTTTTTCTTCCGTTATCTTAATGAAGATATTATTATATTTTTTTGTAAAGTCAAAGTCCTCTTTCGCTCAACGAATAAAAGAGATAAAAAACTTGATGGAACGGCTAATTATACTGATAATAAACTTATTTGCTTCTACAGTTTTATTTGCTCAAGTTGAATTTGATTCACAAACACAGAATTCTTCAATCATAACAAGTCTTGCATTTGCTCCTACAACTTCAGACTCAATATTAAACGAATCTGATTTCCAAGAAATACCCACTATTAATGTTGGAGATATTGCCAGTCAATTGTTATTAAGTCCAATATCAGGAATGATTTTTGCGGTTTTAGGTGGACTTGGCGGTTATGTTATTGAACCCAGTAGTCATGGTGGACCATCATTGCCAGTGGTAATAGGTACTTTAGCTGGATATTCTGTTGGAAGTGGAATTGGTGTTTATGCGGTTTCAAGAAGAGATAAATATGACCCCGATTTAATGGCACTTATAGGAAGCAGTCTGCTTGGAGAAATAGCTGGAGTATTTATATTTAAATATGTTAATGAAGATTATAGTACTAATCCAAATGTTTTGGAATATGCACCACTTTTTTTACCTCCTATTTTTGCTATGGTAACCTTAAATGCTTTTCAACAGAAGAAGACAAACATTACAATTGGATTTGACATACACTTCCACAGCCAAATGCTTATAGTTATGGGGTTAAGCTACAATATGCTTTATAAATTAATTTAGATGGATTCTTATGAGATTGATAATAATTGTAATTTTAAGTTTCTTTGCTTCCTCAATTTTATTAGCTCAAGGAGAACTTGAATTACAAGAAAAGGAAACTACTGTCCTGAAGAGTTATGCATTCACTCAAGTAATTTCTGATACCAATTTTATCCCATTGGAAATACAAGAAATCACACAAATTACAGGATGGGATATTGGCGGACAGTTAGCACTAAGTTTATTATCGGGTACTATATTTGCTATTGGTGGAGCACTTATTGGAGATTTGTTATCTTCAGGTTCTAGCGATATACCACCTGAAGCTTTTTATGGTTTACTTATTGGGTATTCTATTGGTGTACCTATTGGGGTCTACGTTGCTGCAAGTAATAAGAAATATGATTCGAACTTGCTAGGTCTTATAGGAAGTAGTATTGTTGGAGAAATTGCAGGAATTTATCTTGCATATCGCTTTAATGACCAGTCCGATGAATGGTTACTAGCAACATTAGTTTTACCACCTATTTTTACAATTGTATCCTTAAACGTTTTCCAACAGAAGAAATCAAATATTAAAGTTGGTTTTGATGTTCAGCAACTCCCTCAACCGAATGCTTATAGTTATGGTGTTAAGTTCCAATGTAGTTTATAATTTTATATAGGTGCATTAATATGAAATTGTTAATAATTATATTTCTATGCTTTTTTGCTTCATCAATTGTATTACCTCAAGAAAAACATGTACAACAATCACAAAACACTTCCCTTTTGCAAAGTTATGCATTTATCCCAGTAACTTTTGATACAAATTCTGTTCAGTCACAAAGTAATGAAATCCCAAAAATAAATGTCGGAGATATTGTAGGACAATTTTTTATTAGTGCTTCATGTGGCACACTACTCTGGTTTATTGGATATACAATTGGAGGAGAAAAATCTAGTGGTAGTGATGGTCCATTAGGAGGAGGTCCAACTAAAAATGCTGCACTATTTTCTTCACTCGGATATGGAATAGGAACTGTTTTAGGGGTATATCTGATTGCAGATAGGGAAAAATACGATCCGAATTTAATATATTTATTTCCTGTTGGCATACTCAGCTCTTATTTAGGCTATAAAATGCATGACAATGATCATGATGTAATTTTGCCAATATTTATATTACCAACTGTAGCAACAATTATTACATTAAATGTATTCATGAGGAAGAAACTTAATATTAAAGTCAGTTTTGATGTTCAGCAACTCCCTCAACCGAATGCTTATAGTTACGGAATCAAAATGCAGTATGAATTTTAAGGTAATAAAAATAATGTGCTTCATGTTTATTGTAGAGCGAAAGTCCTCTTTCGCTCAATAAAAAGCTTAGAACAATAATAAAATGAGCGAATCGAGAGATTCGCTCTACATAAATAAAAGAGATAAAAAGCTTGATGAAATTGCAATATGCATTTTGATTCAATCAATTTACAATTTTACTTGATATTATTTTAATTCTTGCATAACTTAGTTTTATCACATCACAAACAAATTTTATTATGGGTAGAAATTCTAAATCAAAAGGTCTTTCCAGGCGTCAATTTATCACAAGAGCAGGAACCGGTGCAGTAGGCAGTTATGTTTTATTCCCTGCATTAGGAAAAGCTGAAACAAAAAATTTGAGTGACAATGATCCTCAGCAGAAGTATTTGTTAGGTGACAATCCCCTATCTCTTAGTGTAAATGGGAAAAATATCAAAACCAAAGTAAGAGGCAACACAACTTTAGTTGAATTACTGCGCGATCATTTGAACTTAACAGGGACAAAAGTTGCATGTAATAATGGAGAGTGCGGAAGCTGTTCCGTTCTGCTTGACGGCAAAGTTGTTTACTCATGTCACATGCTTGCACTTGATGCTCAAGGCAAATCAGTTACAACCGTCGAAGGATTGATGGATGGGAATAAACTCAGCGTTGTACAGCAAGCGTTTATAGAAAAGGACGGGTTACAATGCGGATTCTGTACTCCGGGACAAGTAATGGCAGCAACTGCTCTTTTGAGTAAAAATCCTCATCCTACGAAAGATGAAGTTAAAGAAGGAATGTCAGGAAACTTCTGCCGGTGCGGTGCATATCCGAAAATAATTGACTCTGTACTTACAGCAGCGGAAAAATTAAATTCTTAACAATGTTTTGAGAGAAAAATGAGTCGCAAAATTATAAAATCGAAAACTTATCTCTATGATGAGAAGATTGAAACAATTGCAGAGGTTCCCGAAAAAGAACTTGAACTACTGCCGCTTAATAAAGATCTGAAAATTATCGGGAAGAAAATCCCGCGTGTTGATGCTGAAGAAAAAGTAACCGGTACAGCGGTTTACACTTTTGATAAGAGCTTTACTAATATTGCTTATGGAAAAACACTGCGTTCGCCTCATCCATTTGCAAAAATCGAAAGTATTGATACATCAAAAGCTGAAAAACTCAAGGGTGTATTGAAAATTCTGACTTACAAAAATGCTCCGGATATTGGGTGGTATGGCAGCTATTCCAAACTGCTTGATCAAACAGTGAGATACGAAGGTGATGAGGTTGCTTTTATAGTTGCAGAGACTGAAGCAATAGCAGAAAAGGCTATGTCACTTATAGATGTTAAGTATAAAGAACTGGATTTCGTCACCGATACACTCGAAGCAATTAAAGATAACGCTCCTAAAATTTACGAAGATAGTAATATCCCCAAGACTCGCGGTCATGCTCATTATTCCAGAGGAAATTTTGAAGAAGGGATTAAGAATGCTGATGTTGTAATCGAAAGAGATTATACTACGCAAGTTGCAATTCATAATCCAACCGAGCCGCATGGCAGTGTTGTAAAATGGGAAGATGACCAGTTGATCGTTTGGGATTCTACGCAGGGTGTTTTTTCAATACGTGATACAATTGCTAACAGCTTGAATATGCCGGAAAGTAAAGTCCGGGTTATTAAAGAATATATGGGAGGCGGTTTCGGCGCTAAGTTAGAAGCCGGGAAATATTCAGTTATGGCGGCGATTGCTTCAAAGGAAATTAAGCGACCTGTAAAAGTTATATTGGATAGAAAAGCAATGAACCTTGCTGTTGGGAATAGACCGGATTCTCACCAGAAAATTAAAGCCGGAGCGAAGAAGGACGGGACTTTAACAGCAATGGGTTTAACAAATTACGGGACAATGGGTGCGTATCCTGCAGGAGCGGGGGCTCACTGGCCTTTGAGGTCACTTTATAAATGTGATAATATTGAGACGAATGAATACAGGGTCTTTACCAATACCGGACGAGCACGACCATTCCGAGCGCCAGGGCATGTTCAAGGAACTTTTGCTCTTGAATCTATTTTGGATGATCTTGCCGAGAAAATTGATATGGATCCTTTAGAGTTCAGGATAAAGAACTTCACGCCAATTGATCAGGATTCTAAACGTCCTTACACAAGTAAAAAATTAATAGAAGCATATAAAATGGGCGCAAAAGCGATTAATTGGGAAAGCAGAAAACCAGCCGGCGCTTCTGATGGTATTGTTAAAAGAGGATTAGGCTTTGCTTCTCAAATTTGGTGGGGCGGAGGTTCTCCACCGGCGTATGCAACTGTTAAAATGAATAGGGACGGCAGTGTTCAAGTTTTATGCGGCACTCAAGATTTGGGAACAGGAACATATACTATTATTTCCCAGATCACTGCAGAAGTTTTGGAAATTCCGATTGACACAATTGATGTTCTGATAGGTGATACACAAGCAACGCCTTACGCCCCGTCAAGCGGCGGAAGTACAACCGCTCCTTCAATTTCTCCGGCAGTTTATGATGCAGCGCTGCAGATGAAAGCAAAACTTATCGCAAGCGCATCGGCTGTTCTGGATATCCCGGGGAAGGAATTGACTTATTCAAATGGTAAGATATTTGAGACCAAGAATGAAAGTAACTCTATAACAAATCCTAAATTGATCAGAAAGATGAGAGAAAGAGTTCTGATTGCCACAGGTGCAAGAAATCAAAATACCGATAAATACGCTATCAATACTTTCGGTGTACAGTTTGCCGATGTTGAGGTCAATACACTTACAGGAAAAGTAAAAGTAAATAAGATAGTAGCGGCGCATGATATTGGAAGAACACTCAACCGATTGACTTTGGAGAATCAATTTCACGGCGGTATAATAATGGGTTTAAGTTTTGCACTCATGGATGAAAGAGTTATTGACGAATATACAGGCAAGGTCTTAACAACTAATTATCACGATTACAAAATGCCGACAATAAAAGAGACCCCGGAAATTGAAGTAATAATTGTAAGTGAGAATGATCCATTGGTAAGTGCAACTGGTGTAAAAGGAATTGGAGAGCCTGCAATGATTCCAACACCCGGAGCAATTGCCAACGCAGTTTATAATGCAATTGGCGTAAGGATTAATTCTCTTCCAATTACTCCGGATAAGATTTTAACAGCATTAAACAGTAGAGGATGATCAGATGATAGATTTTAAATATACTCAGCCCAATACCTTGAAAAATGCAGTAAAAGCATTATCGAAGAGTTCTGTTCCCTCTTCCGGTGGTACCGATCTGCTCGGACTTTTGAAAAATGATATTATTTCTCCAAGTCAAATAGTGAATTTAAAGAATATTAAAGGGCTTGATAAAATCGAGCAAGTTGATAACGGTATTAAAATCGGGGCATTGACTCATCTTACAGAAATTGTCGATAATGAACTGATCAATAAGAATTTTACAGTATTAGCCCAAGCTGCCGGTCGTGTAGGTTCAC